>CAKAOY010000115.1 GCA_916710115.1 uncultured Bergeyella sp. | reverse complement strand
GGTTGTGCCCGGTGCGATGGGTTTTTGTGTAAGCCAGGGCACAACCTACACCTACCGTTTTCCGATTATCCAGCATGGTACGCACTGGTACCATTCCCACTCAGGATTGCAGGAGCAGATTGGCATGTACGGAAGTTTTATCATGAAGAAAAGAAGCGATGATAAGACATTCAGAAAAGGAATTGACGATTTGCCGACCGTTCCAATTATATTAAGTGAGTGGACAAATCTTAACCCCGATAATATCAACCGTATGCTACACAATGCAAATGATTGGGCGGCCATTAAGAAAGGCGCAACACAATCATATGTTGAAGCTATTAAGGAGGGAAAATTAGGGGTAAAGGTAAAAAACGAGTGGAAGCGGATGCTGGCGATGGATGTCAGTGACGTTTACTATGATAAAATCCTAATAAATGGTAGCCATAGCACCGATTTGAAAACAATTGATGGTAAAAAGCTAAAAGCAGGCGACAAAGTCAGATTGCGTATTTCCAATGGAGGGGCGTCTTCATATTTCTGGCTACGGTATGCTGGAGGAAAAATTACAGTAGTAGCGAATGATGGGAATGATGTTGAGCCTGTAGAGGTGGACAGGTTAATCATTGCCGTTTCTGAAACTTACGATATTGTAGTGACTATCCCTCAAGATGGTTTGGCTTATGAGTTCTTAGCAACAACCGAAGACAGGACACAATCTGCGAGTTACTTTATAGGTGATGGGGTCAAACAGCTTATTTCTCCACTCCCACGATTGAAGTATTTCGAGGGGATGAAGATGATGAACGATATGATGAAAATGAATGGCGATTTGAACGATATGGGCATGAAGATGAGCCTTAACCAAATGGACATGAATGTAGTGATGTATCCCGAAATTACCGGAGATGCAACAAAAAAAGCAGACCACAGTAAGCATGAGGGTATGGATATGGATAACGACGCTAACCGTTACAACGCTAATGCCTTGGGAGACATCAAAACATTAAATTATGCTATGTTGCAATCACCTTATAACACCTCTCTTCCAAATGATGCGCCTGTAAAAGAGTTGAAATTCACACTTATTGGCAACATGAACCGCTATGTATGGAGCATGGATAATAAAATACTTTCGGAAACTGACAAAATACCTGTAAAAAAAGGAGAAATTCTACGGATTACCATTTATAATAATTCAATGATGCGGCATCCAATGCATCTTCACGGATTTGATTTCAGGGTGATAAACGGAAAAGGCGAAAAATCGCCGCTTAAAAATGTGTTGGATATCATGCCTATGGAAACAGATACCATTGAGTTTTTAGCAAATGAGGAAGGTGATTGGTTCTTTCATTGCCATATATTATATCACATGATGGCGGGAATGAACAGGGTCTTTGAAGTTGGAGACTACAATAACCCCTATCTACCCGATAAGGCAAAAGCCTATAAAGAATTGCAAAGAGAAAGTAATATGCCTCATTTTATGGCACAAAACGATTTTGCAACCAATGGTAATGATGGAGAAGCTATGCTAATGAATGCACGCTACCAATTAGGAACAGAATGGCGTTTAGGCTATAATAGTATGCACGGTTATGAAGTAGAAACCCATTTAGGTAGATACATTGGAAAGATGCAATGGTTCATGCCCTTTGTAGGTTTTGATTACCGCTACCGTAAAATGGGAGAAGATGAACACGAAAAGAACATATTTGGACAAACCAACAAGAAAGACACCCGCAGGGCGTTCAGTTTAGGGTTTATGTATACGTTACCTATGCTGGTCAATTTTCAGGCAGAAGTATATCATGATGGAATTGTGAGATTGCAGTTAATGCGTGAAGATATACCAATTTCAAAAAGACTAAGAGGTGGTTTTATGGTGAATACCGACTTAGAGTATATGGGAGAACTTAGGTATATCATTAATAAGAATATAGGTATACGTACCCACTATGATAGCGATATGGGCTTTGGTGTGGGGCTGGCATTGACTTATTAAAATTAAATAACTAAGGGTTGTAAACTGCATAACCGTAAAAAAATATCGGTAAAAAAAAAGGAGGTGATGCAGGTGTAATTCGCAAAGACTAACCTGCATCATACTACAACCCTTTAAAGTATGCAACAAAAATCTATCTATCGTTCCATCATCAATACGGTAGAGGTTGAATTTTTTTAAGCAGTAATTGCATCATAAGCTAATACGAACAGTGTTAGCTTTTCTGTATTAACCAATAATATAGAGACCTTTGCAAGAATCATTCAACTCCTATTTTTTCGTATTTTGATGATTTTTGGAGTGAAGCCCTTGCGAAATTAATAGAACTTAATGATGAGCAAGTAATAGTCCCAGAGGCTAAGATAAAAAAAGAAGAAGCCAAGAGAGAGGAATTACAAAAGAATTCTATTGAACCACCTATTGAAGAAAAAGAAGACATAGTGGAAACTCCAAAGGAGATAATTAGAAAAATGAAAAATAGACGATAATAAATAGAAGTTATAAAAAACATTTTTTCGTTAATATAGAACTATATTAATCAGAAGTTTTTATTTTTTTATTTGTCTACATTTTTTCATAAAACCAATTATGCAAATATAGTAATATTATATTGTTGTAGGATACTTTTTAAGTATGATTTTTGTTATAAATTTGTAAAATTCCAATATACTAATTTTTTTTATCTATTTCTATATTTTTTTCTATCCTATAAAAGCTGGTTTTGCTGATACCCGCTTGCTTACATGCTTTATCAATAGGAATATTTTTGTTTTCATAAAGATGAAAGGCAAAATGATATTTTTCCAAAGTTTCTTTTTTTATTCCTTTGGGTCTTCCGATGAGCTTCTTTCTTCTCCTTGCTCCTTCGATTCCCGCTTTCGTTCTTTCACTGATGAGATTTCTTTCAAACTCAGCCACCGCTCCAAAAATCTGAATGACAAACTTCCCATTGGCAGAAGTAGTATCAAAAGCGGGTTCAGAAATACTTTTGAAGAAAACACCTTTTTGATTAAAAAGCTCAATGAGCTCAATCATATTTTTTAAAGAGCGGAAAATTCTATCGGTTTTATAAACGATAACTACATCTCCTTCACGCAAGAAAGAGAGCATTTCATTGAGTCCTTTTCTGTCTTCTCGCATACCACTAGCGATGTCGGTATAAATTTTTTCACAGCCTTGCTGCTTTAATAGTTCTATTTGAGTTTCTAATTTCTGCTCAGCAGTAGAAACACGCGCATATCCGAAAATCATAATTTAGATATTTAAATGAAGTAAAAAAACACAATATTAGTTATTACATATCCTCCAAGCTCCACTCATAAAATTCTTTTTTATAGAAATTAAATTGCGGATTTTGAATTAAAAATTCGACAGCTTTTTGTCTTAGTTTTTCTATACTTATATTGTTCTTTTGTCGTTTTATCTCCGCAAAATCTATGCTTTTTTCTATTTCATTTACGGCTATAAAATCTATTTCAGTTTCTCTTTTTCTATCCCAATAGTTGCCGATGCTCGTGTAGGCTTGAGAAATTTGGGCATTTTCTCTAAAATACTTTTCTAACATATGTCCGCTGAATGAAGAAAAATCCCTTTCTATGATCTTTTGTAGCTGTTCATATGCCCCTATTTCTATCATGGATGAATATTTATAGATGAATCTAAACCAAAACATGATAAAATTATCTTCTATCTGATATTTCACATTTTTAGTTGAACTTTTTGTAAAAATAGGCTGTTGTTTCTTTATCAGATTAAAATCTCTTTCCATCTTGGTTAAATAGCCTCCAATTTCCTTTTTTAACAAGTTTTCAATCTCAGCTCTTGTATTTTTTCCTTCAGAAATAGCCGTTAAAATACTAAAATATGTTCCATACTCTTTTCCAAACTCATCTATCAAAAGATTTTTCCCTTCTGAAATGAAAATAGAATTCTCATCTATCATTCCCTCTATCATTTTCTCTTTGCTTGTCCAGCCATTATCCATAAAAAGCTGAACATATTTTGTTACGCCTCCGGTAAAACTATACAAAGCCAATAAATCATCAGGGGTATAGCTGGGGTTATAATCAGATAAAATTTCCTTTAAAGTATTGGTTTTAAATGCTTGTAGCTTTATGAAATGATTCGCTCTTCCGAATAAAGGTTCTTTATAATTTTCAAAAATTTTGTACATCAATGAAATTACAGAACCTGAAACTATTAGATTCAGCTTAGCCTTATCCTTATGCAAATCCCAAATCCTTTGCATATCGCTATAAACCGATGGATTTACCGTGAAAAACTCCTGAAATTCATCAATTATTAGGGTAATGTTTTGTTCATATGATAACTGAACAATATATTCAAATAGAACAGAAAACGAATTTACTTCTCCCAAAATAGGCGGATTCAATTTCTCTTTTAATTCTTGTAGAAAATCTTGACACAAGATAACCTCTGATTTTTTTGCTACAAAAAAATACAGAAACTTTGTGTTTCCATAGGATTTTAACAAAAGTTGAGTTTTCCCAATTCTTCTTCTCCCAGTTACCACACTAAATTGAGCATTATTTTTTGATTGTTCTTTAATTTCGAGTAGTTTTTTGATTTCTTTTTCTCTGTTGTA
>CAKAOY010000114.1 GCA_916710115.1 uncultured Bergeyella sp. | reverse complement strand
TTATAAGCTTTGGTACCTACTCCGTGTTTTAGTTCTATAGTTACTTCATAATCACTCTTATTGAAGGTAATAAGTCCTGCTTGCTCTGTTCCCGTATAATTTGCAAACTCCGTAGCATCGGTGAAGAGTTTTAACTTATCACCAATAATAGAACCATCGGCTACATTTGTCTCATAAAGCTCGAAAGAATCTCGAATAAAAGGAAGAAATGATTGTCTATCCTTATATTCTTTAGAAGTCTGATTCCCAAAAAGTTTAAAAATAACCTTCTTGGTACCATAGTCTTTATTGGTAATGTCGTTATTATAAACAGTGGCTGATAAATAATATTTATTCATATTGAAATACATCGTCCAAGTCAGATGCTCGTCAATACTAGTCCCTTTTCCTCTCAATTGCCAAAAATATTGACACGGATCTTCTTTCTCCTTTACATTACTTGGTTGATAGACATTCGTAATCGTTACACTATTTCCACCGCGGTAGATGGTAGTTTTCGGGTCGTTTAGGTAGGAATATTCTTGTAGCAGTCCCTTATCCAAGGTAACAGGTGTATCACCAACGGGTGCATTTAGGACTGCTCCTATGGAGAAATTCCCCTCGACATTAGTTCTATATTCTATTTTTGGATTAAAAACGAAAGTAATGTAATTCTTTGTCTTATCGGCTACAATATGCCCAATTACATTATCACTAGAATCTTTTATCTCGTAGTTTCTTGTGATTAGGGTAACATGACTTGGCACTGGCACTCTCACGAAGTCTCCCTTTTTCAGTAGTTGGTCCAGCGGGACAAAATAAAACTTTTTACCCTACGATAGCTACTTTCTCATCATACGGAGATAATACTCTCACCCGCTCTATTGGAGATTTTACGGTCTTATTATTCTCTGTATCTAGCCACGCTTGGTTGTCTATATGCCTGAAATAGACATCAGTAACACTCGCTCCGTTACTACTTAGGTCTCGCTCCTCAGTAGCAATCTCCGTAGCCTGAGCATACAGCAGACTACTAAATCCCATAAAAATTCCGCAAATAATGCTACACAACAATTTTAATTTCATAATAAATGTTTTAGTCATATCCTATAATTTTACAAAAAAATCCTTTTTTTCTAAAAATAAATTTCTAACTTTGCAAAGTTAAAAAAATATGTAAAATAAAGGCAAATTCAAGATGAAAAAAAACTTTTTAACATTAAGTATTATAGCGAGTGTATTCTCCTATGCACAAAAACAAGACGCAATAAAGGGGCGTATGGGTATCAATACTACCTCGCCAAGAGCTACTCTTGATATAGTTGCAGAAGATAGTGATACCAACCCAGGGGTGATAGTTCCAAACATTACCGATGAAAACAATCCAAAGAAGGTAGATCCAAACATTACCGATAAAGACGCAAGAGTATTCAATCAATTTAAAAAATTAGAAAAAGTAGTAGATGGCAAAACGAAAGATTTTACAGAATCTACACTAATCTATTTAAAAGGTGTAAAAGAACTGGAAAACGAAACTACGGAACAAGAAAAAAACAGGAAGCAGTTTGAAAACAAACGAATTGATATAGACCCAACCTCCAAGACAGAGGAAGTATCACACAACGGATTCTACTACTACGATGGCAAAGATTGGCTACCACTAAGACCAAAAACACAAATGTACCTACCATCCATAGTCCTAGAAACAGAACTACCACCCAAAAAAGGTACAAAACCCTACACTTCTGTAGAAGCAGATAAAATAGAATATTGTGTAAATTTATATAATGTATATCAAGGACAATTTAAAAATATTACTAATGATAATAAAACCGCAGCTTCCTCAAATAATAAACTAAATGATGGATGTCGTGGTGCTAATGTTACAGATGCTACTAAAACAATATCTATTGAAAATAAAACCTATAAAGCTTCTACTGAGAGTAGAAAATTAGAAGTTCTTGAAAGTGGTAATGATTTTGATTATTATGTAACTTACTACGACCCCGATATATTCAAAGATGTAAAAATTGAGAATAGAACTCTAAAATATAAAATAAAAAGAAACCAAACAGACCCTACAAAAACAGAGAATAATATTACAGAAAAAACCTTTATCTCAATCTTATTAAGAGAACATTAATCTGTAAATTTTAATTATATAATAAAGCAACATAATAACAAGATGAAAAAGGTAATTTTAACAATCGGAATTTTAGCAGGAGTATCATCTACCTTCGCACAAGTGGGTCGTGTAGGTATCAATACTGATGACCCAAAAGCCACACTACATATAAAAGCTGATAAGGATAATAAGGATAACAACCCGGGACTAATCATACCAGATGTAAGTAAGGATAAATTAGATACAGGAGAACCCGTAGAATCTACCTTAGTATATTATTCTGAAGGAAGTAATTCAGCGTATATTAATCAAAATGACCAATCTACTACAGAAAACATTGGTTCTAAAAAAGGGTTTTATTACTACGATGGTACAGACTGGCAAAGGATAATAAGAAAAGCACAATTCTATATGCCATCTATAGTAGTGCCTACCACCGTAAATACACGACATGAGGTAAATTTATATCAAGAATATATCAAGCAATACGCTCATGAGAATATTTCTAACGTCTATAAGGATGATAAATCTATTATACCTAGTAGTGATAGACCCATAGCTAGCAGTGTGGGAGCATCACCATTAAAAACCTATAGAAAAAACGACTTAGATTATTTCGTAGTTTATTACGATAACAATGTATTTACCAACCTAAGTATAACAGAAGAAGGTGTTTTAACCTATACAGTAACTGCCGAAGGTGCTAAGAATATTTCAGCACAGACCTTTATGAATATAGTATTACAAGAGAGATAATTTTTCTTCATATATAATTATTCTACAAGCGAAGCCCCTCCCGAAATGGGAGGGGCTTCCTCTATATACTTGTTTTAATTTGGCATCTTAAATCCTTTAGTGTAGATTCTTCCATAATCATCCACAAATTCCACTCTCACATTTCCAACAAATTTGTTTAGGATTCGTTCTACATCGGCCTGCGAATTTACGGGTTTTCCATTTACTTTCAGTACGATATATCCTTCTTGGAGACCTATTTTACTCATTTCGCCATTTTCATTTACATTTTTGGCGATTACACCAGAGTCTAACCCATAACCTATTTTTACACGCTCACTAAGGGGATCGAACTCGGCACCTATTTTTTCAGTTACGCTTAGGTCTGCTTTTGTTCGTGTAGAGGTTCCTCCTTTTTGGTCTTTCAATTTTACACTCGCGGTATATGTTTTTCCATTTCGTAGATAGGTTACTTCTACTTTATCACCAGGGCGTCGGCTACCGATAGCTTCGGATAGGTCAGCATAGTCTTCTATATTTTTATTATTAATTTTTTTGATAATATCTCCCACTTTGATACCTGCATCATAAGCTCCTCCATTGTCAGCAACATTTCTCACATAAACACCAGAACCTACTTTTATGTTGGTTTTTTCTTGTTTATTATAGCTTGCCACGGCTTGCTCATCAGATAAATCAAACACTCCTATACCTAAAAAGCCTCTCTGTACGATACCGAATTTTTTGATATCTTCTACAATTTTTCTTGCTAAGTTAGATGGCACTGCAAAGCCATACCCTTGATAATATCCATTTGTAGAGGAAATTGCAGAGTTTATACCAATCAAATCACCATTAGCATTCACCAATGCTCCTCCCGAGTTACCTGGGTTTATAGCAGCATCTGTCTGTAAGAAACTTTCAATTGGATTAGATGCCTCTCCCTTAGAACCGAGTATGCCTATACCACGGCCTTTTGCAGAAATGATACCTGCTGTTACGGTAGAATTTAAGCCCATTGGGTTTCCTACAGCCAATACCCATTGTCCAACTTCTACGGCATCGGAGTCTGCAAAATTAAGGTAAGGGAGTCCCTTGTCTTCAATTTTCAATAGGGAAATATCAGTATTTGGGTCTGTCCCCACGAGCGTTGCGATATAGGTTTTCTTATTAGATAGCACTACCTCCAATTTATTGGCACCTGCCACCACATGATTATTAGAGATAATATAACCATCAGGTGAGATAATTACCCCAGACCCCATTCCCGAAGGCATATTATCAGGCATCTGTTGTTGCTCTCTACGACCTCCACCACCGAACGGATTTCCAAAGAAATATTCAAAAATATCATCATTTGTAGCTCGGTTTGGTGTTATTTTTTTATAATTTTTGATAGTTACCACCGCTGGCACAGTCGTTTTTGCTGCTCTCACGAAATCATCGGAAGTAGCGGCAGTATTCATTCCCACGAAGCTTGTAGTTCCTTTTTTCGGAGCGAAGAATGAATAATCAGCATCGTTATTATTAGTACCATTATCCAAAAGTTTGTAGGCTCCCAAAGTCGTAGCACTAGACACAATTCCCATAAAGAGATACGGCAATGCTTTTTTCATTTTGTCATTCATAGTATTCCAAATTAAATTTGTTTGTGAATTTGTATTATTATTTTTACTAAAACAAAGATACTACTAAAAAAGTATATTATCAATCACTCCAAAGATGTTTTTAACTAAAATTTAACAATACATAATTACT
>CAKAOY010000113.1 GCA_916710115.1 uncultured Bergeyella sp. | reverse complement strand
AACCTTTTTCAAACTCATTTTAATATTCTTAAATAAAATATAAGTACAAATATATACTTTTTTATACTAATTTTAAATAAGATTCTATTTAATTCCTAAAATTTCTTGATAAATTTTAGTGATTTTATCCAACGAACTATTGAGACTAAACTTCACTGCTTTTTGGAGAGCATTTTCACTAAGCTTCTCATAATTATATTTTTTAGACTTCACTTTCCTAATGATTTCAATAAACATCTTTTCATCATTAATTGGAAAAAGAAACCCATTACATTCATTATCAATAAGTTCCAAATGTCCTCTATTGATAGTTGCTATCGCTGGAAGCCCCGTCAGAAGCCCCTCCACAATGTTAATGGGCAACCCCTCTCGCTCACTCGCGGACAATACAAAATCACTATCTCTGAAAATATCTGGAATATCCTCCCGAAAACCCAAAAACGAAACAATATTCCCAAGGCCATTATGAGAAACCTTTTGCTTCAACTCATCACTGAAATATCCATCTCCCACGAACTGTATTTTTATCCCTTCAAAAGTATCTTTATTTCTAATAATACTATCGATCAGGAAATGATGCCCCTTTTCTTTCTCCAATCGTGCTACATAGGTTAGTACAATATTTTTTTTTGTTGAAAACAACTCTTTAGCCCCTCTTTTTTTTGGAAAAAACTTATCAGAATCCACACCTATTCCATTGATTAAAAAATATTTACACCTACTACTACCGATTCTTTTTATCCTACGGTAATCCTCTGTATTAATGGTAATCAAAGCATCGGTATATCTTGTTAATAATCTCTCAATAGGATAGAAAAAGAGCCAATTCCTAAACGGAGCACCATCATAGAAATGAAATCCATGTGCCGTATAGATTATTTTAGTACCATTTTTTCTTGCCCTGTACGACGCCATTCTTGTGATAGCTCCCGCAATTGGCGTATGGCAATTTATCAAATCATATTGTTCTCTTTCTACAATTTTTTTTAGTTGAAAAAATGCCTTAAAATTATCCTTACTATAAATACTCCTACTAAAATTCACAATATGGAATTTATCTATACACGGCGATTCCAAAGGACCATTTGTCGCGATATGTGTCTCGTAACCGTTATCCTTAAACCATTGAAGATAAGGAAGATGAAATGCCTTTATATGATTCGGAATAGAAGCTACGAAAAATATTTTTTTCTTATTCATTATCTAAATTACGATAGATTTTAATATAATGTTCCACCATTTTTGAAATATGAAAATCCGAAGCTCTCCTCTTAACTTTTTCGATAACCTTTTGACATAATTCTGGATTCTCCAATAATAAAATTTGCTGAGCCAAATGATGGGCATTTTCCTTTTCAAACAAAAGTCCATAACCACGAACTACATCACCAAGCCCTGCCACATCACTCGCTATGATAGGTTTCCCAGATGCCATAGCCTCTACAGCAGACAACCCAAACCCCTCCCAATGAGACGATTGCACGGCTATATCTGCCGTTTTCAAAAGTCTCGGAATGTCTGTCCTATTTCCTAAAAATCTTATACGATTTTGTAAATTTAGTTCCACTGCCAACTTTTCGCAATCGGGTCTCAATTCTCCATCCCCCACGAGTAACAATTTATATTGATTAGGTAGTAGAGTCAATGCCTTTATGAGAGTTTTTTGGTCTTTTTGCAACTGAAATCTTGATATTTGGATAATAATTTTATCATCTTCGGTAAAAAATTCTGTTTTATGATAAGGTTGAGCATCTTGGTACTGCTGGATTAGTAGCCCATTATAGACTATTTCTACCTTTTGAGGTGATAATTTTAGTTTTTCAATTAAAATTTTTTCCACTTGGGGAGTGATAGCTATTATTTTTTCGTAAAACAGATAAATGAACCTATCTATATACAAAAACAGTGAATTACTCAATCGTCTATTATGAGTATTATGCTCATTGAAAATCAACTTTTTACTCCTATCAAAAAACATTTTTGCAATCGCCGTCCAATAAAGTACAGGGAACAAATGACAATGTACTAAATCATAATTCTTGATATATTTTCGAATTGCCAAAATTTGTAAAGGGGAATAGCAATTTTTCACCTTTGTAGTGAAAATTTCCCCTGTAAATTTTTGTTTTAACTCGTCTAAAAAAGAGGTATTTTCAGCATCAAGTAATAGCAAATCTACCTCAACATCAAATTGCTGATAGAGAGGCAAAGAGTCTGCAAGGAGTTTTTCTGCTCCGCCCATTCGTAAAGAATTAATGATATGTAAAACTCTCATTTTATTATACTTGATAGTTTTAATTTTCTATATCTATACAATCCCAACAATACAGGAAAATAAAGTAATAGGGTTAATAGTTTATCTTCTGAATAACATATTATTTTCGTAATATTCCGTTTTCCTAAAATGGAATAATTAATGTATCTTATTGTGTTTAATATACGAAATTTCAAAGTTAATTTTTCGGTTTGCAGTCGTTTTTTTTCGTAAATATACCCATTAATATTATTCATTGCCATACGGAATACATTATTCGTCATGCCATCAGTAAGATAATCTCCATAATAAAAAATCTCATTAATGAGCTTATATCCCCCATAGATATTAGCATTGATGTAAGGAATATTATCTGGTAAAAATTTTTCTCCTGCAAAGGGTTGTTCGTAACTATTTTTGTATATATCTGTTTTTATAATGAATAATTTATCCGATGAGATTGACTTTTTACCAAAATACAAATCAATATAATTAGACTCTTCACTATAAAATTTTTGTCCTACGATTTCACCATTTGTGAAGGCTTTCAGGCCTAATATTCCAATAAATTTTGGTCCTAAACAACTTACATTATTAATAATAATTTCAATAGCATTATCTGAAAGATAGTCATCACTGTCTAAAATAAGAGTATATTCTCCACGAGGTTCTTTATCAAAACCCAATTTTATAGCTCTTGTTTTCCCTTCATTTTCTTTTTTATAATATCTGAAATTAATCTTATTTTCTGTCTGCCACTTCCTTGCCAATTGCTCAGTATCGTCAATGGAGCCGTCATCAACCAAAATCCACTCAAAATCTTGCCGATGCGAGTTTCGGAGGAGACTATTGTATATATTTGGGAGGCAATAAGCTCTGTTGTATGTTGCCGTAATGATGGATATTTTCATTTTATGGGGCGAATTAACATTTTTATAATTAAAATAATGGTGGAGTTTCTTAATGAAAATTTATTTTTCAATATGATTGTTATTCTTTTCATTAAAGAATTAGTTTTATAGAATCGAATAAATTCTTGGTATTTTTCTTTTTGAGGCTCACTCAATTCTGGATAAAACTGTTCTACAAAATTCACCAAGGATTGATAATGTTTGCCATCTATCACAGGAAATCTATTATACAATACAGACTCATTAGAAACATTTTTCGTAGCCTTTTCCTCGTGTTCTTGACGGTAGAGCATTAATTTATTTTCAACATAAACCAACGAACCAAAGGCGAGAGTAACCAATGTAAGCAAAAAATCGTGCATTACCATATATCCCTCGTATCGTTTAGCTATGTTCGCTATTTCTTTATTAAACATAAACGAACACCCTTGCAAACCGCCCGCAATGAAGAAAGTCTCATCAAACCTACTTAGTCGCGGCGAGGGAATTATCCCCATAATACCTTTCTTTTCAGAATACAAATATCCACCAGCAAAGACTCCCTGCGGACCTTTATTCTGCTGAAAATGTGATAGCATTACTTCTAATTTATTTTCCAACCAAATATCATCTTGGTCACAAAAGATAATATATTCAGCCGTAGAATAATTTTTCAATATATGTAAAAAATTATTGGCAGGCCCACCACATTTAATATTATCTTCTAAAAAGATTACCCTTGTATCTATTTTTTGTAAATCTTTAATGATATTAATTGTCTCATCTGTGGAGCCATCATCGTGGATTAGAAGCCTCCAATCGGTATAAGTTTGAGATAAGAGAGAGTGTATCTGTTGCCTGATGTATCGCTCTCCATTGTATGTTGCCAAAAGTATATCTATCATCTTTTTCCTTTTACGAATAAATAAGGTATCATCACAGCACTGAAAATCTGCAAATGCGAAGAGAAATTTGTAAAAATAAACTCTCCCAAAAACTCTGAAAACAAATAGGGTAAAATAATAGCATACAAAATAATACACATACCATTTCGAAAAATATATCCTCGATGTAGCGTATTATACATTGCTCCATATAATAACCCAAATATACCTATCCCCCAATAACCAAAATCCTTATAAAAAGGATATAAAATAGTATATACATTGGTAGGAGCGGGCACATTTACATAGTCCAATACCGTATTTTTTACCTCATAGGTTGCTCCAAAGCTATCGGCAACAGCATAATAAAATCGGAATAGATTTTCGCCAACATACTCCTGATGTGTAAGGTGCAAGGTGTCGAAGGCTGGCATACCTGCAAACAAATAAATAGCAAAAGTATTTCCAAAATCCACTGCCTCGTCAGAGAAATTCCTCATCAAGGTAATCATTATAATGAATATAAAAAAAATAATGAAAAAGTATCCGTAGTGCTTCTTCTTCAATTTTCCCTTTGCATACAATATTGCAAATATTGATATAA
>CAKAOY010000112.1 GCA_916710115.1 uncultured Bergeyella sp. | reverse complement strand
AAATAATAATTTAATAAAATAAAAAAGATGTTTCTTTAACCCAACCTTAAAAGTCTTTGAAAGAGAAGCGAAAAAAACACTCAAAGTTTTTATGAAAATATAGAGGTTATCATAGAAAAATCACTCCAAAAGAGTGATTTTTTTTGTATTTTTGCGGTAAGTTATGACAAGGAAATTACAGAAAAACACTTTATTAAGATATAAGATTATCAGGGATATATATTTGGATTATAAAACTCCAGATATTCCTGATACCGTTATTTTGCGTAAATATATTTATCCTAAGTTTCCCATTAGCCGTAGTACTCTAAACACGGTGCTAAATACACCTATTGAGAAACTTTTATCAGAAAAACAAGCCTAATAATCGTGTATGCCACAGATATATACAATTCTTATTTCTTGTATACCGTCATCTCTTTTTGTACTTCCTATACTGGTTCTAATAAGTTTCCCAGTGTGTTCTGTGGGCGACCATCCCTGCAAAACTTGATGTACTTTTTCTATCAATTCCCAAATATCAAAGGCTTTGGTTTGTTGGTTTATTGGGGCTCTATTGCTGGAATTAGTCAATTTTACTTTGGCAATGATAATTTCAAAGGATAAATTTCCCTCTTGGCGGTTTATCGGATTTGCTCTAATATTTGTGCCAATATTAGAAAATGAAGCATTGGTAAGGCGAACCAATGCACACGGCCATTTTACAGGAATTTCCATACCATAGATATTGAGTTGCCCCCAATCCTCATCAATGTATTTAAGTTATGATACTTTTTCAAGTTGAGTTTTAATGTTTTGTAAAATTGTATTCATTGTTAAAAAGTTATTACTTATTGCTCAACGCTTGTTTTATTGCTTTATTTAGTTCCTCTAAATTCGCATTTACCGCTCTTTCTACGGCTTCTTTTACTTTGGGATGATTGCCTATAAATTGGCGTTTGGGAATGATGATTTTTGAGCCAATGGGTTTGAGTGCCATTGCCTTAAATTGCTCTGCCTCTATTATATTTTTAGTATTCTTAGCCTCAATATGTTTTGCCCAAAAATATTTTTTCATTTTGGTAGTAACGGTCAATTCTCCACCTTCATTATGAATACTTGCATAAGGAAGAGAAGATGAAAAAATAATTTTATTTCCTTGTATATCAGCGTTAATGGAGTTTCGCAGATTACCTCGCCTTATCATTAGTGAGCCAATACGATTATGGAGTTTGGTATGTTGCCATTTTTCATCAAAAAAGGCTTTACGCTCAAAATTGCGGTCAAACTCATCTGCCAAATCTACCTTGACATCGTGTATTACATTTTGCAAAAATTTATCCAAATCCATTTTATTTCAATATTTATTTGTAATTTTGTAAAAACTATGCACTTAAAATTATGGAAACATTTTTTGACCATAACCCAACTCCACAAGAAAGGAAAAGCCTAATAGGTGAATTATCTAAAAATTCCTATTTAGAAAGTCTTTCTTATGCTCCAAAGGGAGAGAATTTACTATTTATAGCTCTTTTATATAAACAACGGGGAGATAATCTCACATTTGAAGAATATAAAAATCAAGTTCCTGAACTCTATCAGGAATGGATATTAGGTTTTGATAATGATATTATTCCTGTTGTAAGGTAAATAATTCCCTTATTTTTTGTCCCATTGTTTTATAATCATTCATCAAATGTGGTTCTAAAAAATCCACGGCCTTTTGTTCGGAAATATTTTTACTTTTCAAATCGTTTCTAAAACTATCTATCCAGCTACTATATCCATAGCCTTTTTCCAAAATATCTTGTTGATTATTGGCTTTACCTCCTAATTTTTCAATAAATGTGTGATAGGTGTGTCTTGCCACAAACTGATTTACGGTTTCCATATTTCTAACTTCTATACTATTGAGTTTTACTGGCTGTGTCTTTGTTTTTGCGTGTAAAATTTCGTGCCACAAACTCTCCATTGCATATTCTTGATTAAAAGTCAGTTTATTTCCTATCTTGATATTTCCAAGTGCATTTCTTAATTCTTCAGCAGGGTTAAATCCATTTCTAAAAGTATTAGTGCTAAAACTTATTGTAGAGCCTCCTACCCATTCATTAGTATATGGTCTATATGACATAGAATGTTGCATCATATAGTTTGCTGTTTTTGTAAATTTAACATTCTCCAATCCTCCTCTAAAATCCTCTCTAAAAGTAGATGCATATTCAATCAAAATATTTTTTATTTCCTTATTGGTAGGCAATTCTCCTTTTATAAGTTTGTTTAAATCTATCGTTTTTATGGTTTTATTTATATCCTTTTCCAACACCTTTTTCACTTCCTCCGCCCCTTTTACCTTATTATATGGGTGTTTGGGTGGAAATAGTTTTTGCTCTGCACCAGGATTAAATCTAAAAATCTCTAATTTATTTTTGCCATTAGCTCCTATTTGGGTAGTGGCTTTTTCGCCTTGTTCTAATGCCTTTTGTGGGTCAGAGACTTCATATTTAGACTTTAATACTTCTACCACAGTGCAACGACAACGCCAGCCATTGGGCGGATAATATAGCATCCAAAATGGGTCATCTGGGGGCAATGTAGTATCCTGTAAAGTTCTGTGATTATCTCTTACTCTATCGTCATTAGCTGTGCGATATTGTAGGTTATATCTTCCCTCTGGATTTATTTTTGCCCAATTCGCTGCACTTTGGCTACTGCTAATAGCAAATTGCCATTCTGCCTCTAAATAATGCTGATTATAATTTTGGTTAATCTTATTAAAATCCTGTGCAAATTGCTCAAAACTACGGATTTTTCCCTCTTTGTCCATTAGCAAAGTAGAAGCCTCCAAGAGCTGAGCGTGGGTTTTTAGTCCCGAGAAAATAAAAGCATCGTTTTTCAATTTTTGAGCCATCGACTCTGGGACTATATTATTTTGTATATTTTCATCAAATACTTTTGTTGTTTCATCTATTAATGCTTTATATTCTGATACCTTTAATAAATCACTGGACTCATATCGTCCATTTTTATGTAAATATTTCAAGGCTTTTTCTACGGCATTGAAAATTGATTTAAAAGGCGTTTCACTTTTTGCGGATAATTGATGATTTTTGACTTTTTGGCAATCTTCACAATGACATTCATATAAGGAATTTAATCGTAAATGTAGCCCACCAAAGTAAGTTTTCGGGCTGATAGGTGTGGAACCATCAGCCCCTAAACGAAAAAACTTTCGGCAATATTAAAATTAGACATTAATGGAGTTTGTTCTTTCTTCCCTGTAATGGCAATACCAAATTTATCTTTTACCCAATTAGGGTCTATTTCAAAATGATTAAGGGCCTCCAAAGTCCGTTTCCACAAAACACCTAAATCTTCTGATACTTTCCAAGCAAAAACATAATCGGCTGGGATAATCCCAATACGAGCCAAAGCAGGCATTACACGCGTATTCATATACATCTCTACCATTGCCATATCTGCCAAAATGAGCTTAGAGAGTAGTTTTTGTCCTGCTTCGTCTTTATTGTATGAGCCGTGTACGGTATCTTGCCCCACAATCGCCCCAGAGATAAGTAGTGAATTTTGATTATCGCAAAGGCGTATGAGATTGGTATAAACTTCGCCGTTGGTAGTAGAGCCTTTAGCCCACTCAAATTCTTCAGTAGTATCAATGATAAACCAAGCTGCCGAACCCATATCTCGCATCATTTGTTTGCCTCGTGCTACGGCTTGGGGGTCTTGGGTATCGGTTTTATAGACACGCGGTGGAATGCCGTATATTTCGCACAATTCCGAATAACACGAAGTAGCAAATCGTTTGAACAAACAATATGGAATAGCCTTATTGATAAGTCCCATTTCACCAGGTTTGCCAAATTCTAAAATCCAAGTGCCATACTCGGGAAGTTCTCTATATTTCACACCCTTTTCTTCGTTGTAGTCAAACAACAAAGTGCCTGATTTGGGCAAAATATTTTGGCGTGGAAAGAGTGTTGCAGCGAGTTGTGTCTCGTTTTGTCCCTCCTGTTTCCAATCCAATTCTATTACAGAGTAACCATAAAAACGAGTGTTAATAATCTGGGTAATGATTTCATTAAATAACTCTGAATTTTGGAAAGTATCGGTAAGTTCCTGGTCAACATCTCCTCCTTTCTGTTTGAGTGTGAAAGAAGAACCCAAAGTATCCTGTATTCTATTCTCAATTTGTGAAGTAAGAGTAGCATCATCCAAAATATAATCATAGAGATTATACAACTGCCATACTGATGGATTTTCAGCATTACGGAAAGCATTTTGTGCCGTTCTCATTTTGGCAATATCTTGTCTGGTCATACTGATGGTCTTATCTACCAACTGCGGATAAAGTTTTTGCCCATTGACTTTTGGTCTTTGTCGATTGGCGTTGAGTTTATGGTTATAGTTTTTCATTCAATTATAAAAAATTAAAAGATTAAAAAAATACTTGCGGTGGCTTACCACTATTCGTGATTAAATTTCTCTCGGCTACCGAAAATAAAAGGTTCTTTGATATTTGTTGGGCTATTAGCCCCTTGCTCCCCTATTTCTAAAAGTGGCAAATCCTCCAAATTAATATCTCCTTTGGCTAATTGTTTGAGCCAAGCCACCGCTCTATCATAGCGGTCTTTGGCGTGTTGGTAGATGTAATCCGCATTGCAAAGCTCTACAATATACCACTTAGCA
>CAKAOY010000111.1 GCA_916710115.1 uncultured Bergeyella sp. | reverse complement strand
TAGGGGGGCGGTCATATGATCCTAATCCAGAATTTCCCTGCTTTTGGGTAGAAACTCGGTAATAAGCAATGTATCTGTTCATTTTTATTAAATTTAATGAGAAGTTTAAACTTCAAACTTATTGATTTGTAATGTTTCTTAAACGCTCGTTTATGCCTTGTAATGTTTTTTAGGAATTGCATAGCCTCTGTGTCTTCCTTTTGTAGAAAGGTAGAAAATTGTAGAGGAAGCATTTCCCATTGCAATCAGATTGAGCAGACTTGCCTCTGACAAATCACTCAGAAACTCCAAAATAATCTCATAACTTTCTTTATATTTTTCGCAGGTTTTGAGCCAATGATAATGTGTTGCTCTCCCAATTTTTGCCATTTTAGAGGCTGGTCTCACAATACCAAAGCTATGTTTTAGAGCTATAAGCATACGGATTTGCTTAAAACTTAGCGAGGATTGGTGTAATATTTCTTCTGTTAAAAAATCTCGGTGTAATTGCTCTAAATCAAAAATTTGTGTTTCAGCCATTCTTTTCATTTTTTGTCAAACTTTAGTTTTTTTCCAAAAAGTGTCTAATTTGTATAACTTCCTCTGATTTATCATTGTATCTTTTGTTGATGAGGTCGCAATCTTCATTTAGGAAATCGCAGGGCATTGTCCAGTAAGACAATGATTTATAAGTCCAAACTCTATAGATGACCCCTTCAAATTCCTCCAACTCTCCAAAATATCTGATATGATGAACTAACTTCAAAAACATATTTTCACCCTCGTTTTCCTCTGAAAAATCACGGCGTAGTGTATAAAAATGTGGATTTTCCTGCATTGTTTTCGCAAATCGCCACTGCATTTTTTCCAGTGTGTCACCTACTTCCTCATTACTCAATCCAAAATGTCCTCTGGATTGATAAATATCCTTTTCCCAATATTCTTTCTGTTTCTGATAATCAATTCCTTTTTCCTTTTGAATGGAAAAATTTTGAGGCAAATTTTCAAGCAGAAAACTCAGTAAAATATGCCGATAACAAAACTCTTCCTCCTTTCCATAGCCTAAAATAACGGCTTTTTGAGTGTTATTCTTTTGACAAAGCTCTGTAATTTCCTGTAAGATTTTTTCTACTCCTTTTTTCTCTAATCTTTTTTGGTAAAGCATATAACAAGCTTTAAAATCTTTTGCTCTCTGATTTTCAAACATTCTGAAAATACTTAAACCTCTTAATTGCTCAGTTTCTACCGAAATACTTTTGTCTTTGGAGTAGAATTTTCCTACACAACTGATAGGTGCATAACCTATATAATTTCCATTTCGGAACTGTTCAAAATTCGTAGTAATTATTTCTAAATCAATATCTTTCATACCTTAAAGATACTAAAATTTTAGGGTATAACAAAATTTTTGATGAGGTTTTTAGAGAACTTTATAACACCTGCCTTTCAAACTCTCAACATCTTTTCTATTAATCTCTAACTTTTTCTGATACTTTCTACTATTTTCTAACTATTACTGAAAAGTAGGAGTAGAGCAGAGGTTTTGAGTCTCTTAGTCTCCCCCCCCTACATCCCCCATTATTACTGTTCATATTTTTTCTAACATCTTTTTCTCTTCAAATGGATATTTCCTTTGATTAAATCGGCAGTTTTTATTCCTACTCCTTTTCCTGTGATTACAATATGAGATTTATCGTATTCTGGGTATAGATATTTTATTGCTTCTCTTGTAATAGGTTGTCCATTGGGACAGGTAGGATACACGGTTTCTCCATTTTTCACTTTGATAAATCCTGCCTTTTCCGCATCTGTTTTCATATTATAAGCCGTAGTAGTAGAAACTTTATAAAATTTTGCAAGAAACCTTACAGGCAAGCCATAATATGTTTTAGGATAAGAACGAGTACTCATACTGATAACTCCATTATTAGCTATCGGCACTCTCTTTTCCTTATCCAAAAACTTCTTATAATTTATGCAAAACATCATCAATGCTCCATTACAAAACGCTCTGAAATCATTAAAATTCTCTCTGTCAAAAATTACTCCTGTTTGAAATTTATCTTTATACTTTCTTTTTAATTGCTTGTAAGAAACTACTCTCAAAGAACTTCGCTTTGAATTTAGGCTAAGCCAACGATTTTTTATAGCCATTGAAGGCAGTTTTCCAATGTTTTAGTGGTTATACCTATTTCCTTTGCCCAAGCTTTTTTACTTTCTAAATTGATATGTAAATGACCACTAGATATACATTTTAGATAAATGTATATCTTCAAGTGGTTTAGTTTTCTCCCGACAATCGCCCTCTCAATCACTCCAATAGGAATAGTAGTATAAGCCTTCTCCATTTTATATTGAATACTATCAATCATAAGTGGAGATTTTTAATCCTGTAAATTATTCTTTTTCAATGCCTCCTTGACCTCTGCCAAATTATAGACAACCCTACCATCAATAGAGGTTTCTGGAATAGTTCCTCGTTTTACACATTTTCGTAAAGTTGGCAATGATATATTTAACATATCTGCTAACTGCTTACGAGTGAGAAATGTGTTCTGGTCATAAAGTCCTAAATTCTTTTGAAATTCAGATAGAAGTTGAGAAACACCATTAAGAATTTCCTTTTTGAATTCTTCTGGAGTAATGTTGTGCAGCTGAGTAATATTATTATTATCCATTGTCAATCTTATTTTGTTGCAAAGATTGACAATAATTTCTACGGATAAAATTCTATTTTATACGGATTTATACGGAAGAAAAAAATAAATTAAATCAGATGAATTTTAGTAAAATCTTTTCACTACTGTTTCGTGCTTTTCCCCAGAAGATAGTTTGTAATTTGGGTGATATTCTATACCTAAGCTAAATTCTAAGTTCAAAAATTCAACAAATTCCTTAATTGTAATATTGGACATCATTATCTTCTTATGAAAATTCTTTTCTTCTAATCTTTTTTCAAACTCAAAAATCGCATTTGCTTTTGCTATAAATCCCCTTTTTATAGGTTTTCCTTCTTTATCAAAAGCATTTAAATTATTCAAAATTGATTTAAATTTTTCTAAGTATAAATCAGATTTGAAAATAGTAGGGTAAGTAGAGCCCTTATCAACAATATTTAACTCATCTAATTTAGAGTATAAATACTCCTGATTTTGAAAATATTTAGTGTGGTATTCACATTCATTAACAACCTCTATTCTATCACAATAAACACCAAAAATATCTTGATAAGTATAAAATGATTGAATAGCATCAAAACAAATAGCCTTTTTACTGACTACATTAGCATTATTAATCATATTGATATAATATTCTCTAAGGTCATTATAGAACATCTTAAAATTATTATAAGAATAGTTTTCATCGTCTTTCTTTACCGTAACTATTCCATCACTATTAATACTTACAGAAATATTTATTTTTTCTGTAAATTTTCTAAGAAATACTCCTATCATTTTACTATTTTTAATTTTACCTCTTCTAAATTATTTTCTTTTGCTCTCTTAAGCCAGAAGCTTTTCATTTCTTCTGCATATTCTTTCGGTGTGGTTTGTATATAATTAAAAAACATTTTTTCTGATTGATGTCCAGTAATTGCCATTATGGTAAGAGTGGGGAGCTTTCCATAATGATTGGTTGCAAAACTTCTACGACAAATATGTGATGACATTAATTCATACTTTGGATATTCGCCTTCTTCCTTCCTTTTTGTTTCTGGATTCATTTTTGCTCCACTTACAATCTCGGTAAGCCCAACTTCTCTACCTATTTCTTTTATATATTCATTAAATTTTTGGTCTGAAAGTACAGGAGGAAAATCATTATTCCATTTCTTTAGAATTTGCTCAATCTGATGATGAATAGGTATTACAATATCAACCCCTGTTTTATTAGCAGTAATCTCTATAAAACCATTTTTAATATTGGTGGCATTTATATTTTTAAAATCTCCTATTCTCTGACCTGTCCAAAGTCCAATAATTAATAAATCTCTAGCTTTGTCTAACTTTTTATTATGAGAAAAATCGTGATAAAAAATTCTATCTATTTCCTCCTCTGTCAAATATATAGCCTTTGTTTTACTATCTGGTTTGAAAAATTCTGGATGATTAATTTCATCGTGTACAGGGAAACCTTCAAACTTGGCTTGTCGTGCAAAAGTTTTTATATTTTTAATATAGTTTCCTGTTGTCTTTAAATTCAGATTTTGAACTTTATGTAAAAAGTGTAGAAACTCTTTATGAAAATTGAGATTTAAATCTCTATATTTAATCTTTTTACCAGAATATTTTTCAAATTCTAAAAGTTTAGTCAGTGTTGCTTTATATGCTTTAATAGTATCAGCAGATACAGGTTTATTAGTCTTTTTGCGGATTTTTGTTGGGGCTTGTTCTATATATTTTTCTACATAAGGCACAAAAAATACTCTATCATCCTTTTCTAAATTTATAGGTCTGTTAAAACATTTTATTATCAAATCACTTAACCAATCTTTATCAATCAAATCCCCATTACATTGTGCTTCATTAAACGAATATAATATGAATTCTTTTAAGTTATTTAAACTCTTGTTCAATTTATCATAACGATATTTACTATCAATGTTATGAGATTGAAGAACTGGATTTTCCTCAACAATATTTTTCATTGATTGTTTTGCAGAACTCCAATGTTTTGGGTCAATAGAAAATCCCGTAGAAACTGTCAA
>CAKAOY010000110.1 GCA_916710115.1 uncultured Bergeyella sp. | reverse complement strand
AAAGTTTTTATTAATGAGAAAAAAATATCTCTTAGTCGCTACCCAGAAAATGCGGATAAGCAGATACTTTTTGAGGGAGAACACTGCTTGGAGGTGGGATTGCATATTTTAGAAAATACTAGTATTCAATCAGTTAATATTTATGGAGAGGATATTGATTTTATTTGGGAAAGATTTAAAAATATTTTCAAAATTGTAGAGGGAGCAGGTGGTGTAGTGAAGAATACCGAGCAGAAGATATTATTTATTCGTCGGTTAGGACGTTGGGATTTGCCAAAAGGGAAAATAGAACAGGGGGAAACTTACGAGACGGCAGCAGTTCGGGAAGTGGAGGAGGAAACCCGATTGAGCAATGTGAAGATAAATCATTTCATTATGAAAACTTATCATATATATAAAGAGCGAGAGGGTGGAAAGGTACTGAAAATCGTCCACTGGTTCGATATGGATTATGATGGTAATGCTACGCCGATTCCGCAGATTGAGGAGGGAATAACAGATGTTCAATGGCTGTGCGAGGAGGAAATCATCAAGAAAGTGTTACCAAATACATTCAGAAATATTCAAATAGTTTTAGCAGAAAAATAATAAATTTAAATAAAAAAATAAGAAAAATGCTTGTAATAGGAATTGCTGGGGGGACTGGCTCGGGGAAAACAACAGTAGTGAATAGAATCTTGCAAAAACTTGATGCTGAGGGAGTTAATTTGCTATCTCAGGATAATTATTATCATGATAATCAACATTTATCTTTTGCAGAAAGAGAAGGTCTGAATTATGATCACCCAAAGGCTATAGATTTTGAGTTGCTTACAGAACACATCAGAAAACTGAAGAATGGTGAGTCGATAGAGCAACCCGTATATAGTTTTGTAACCCATTCAAGAACAGGAGATAAGGTGAGAATAGAGCCTAAAAAAGTACTCATAGTAGAGGGGATTTTGGTACTTACTAATAAGGAACTTTTGAAGGAATTTGGCTTGAAAATATTTGTTCATGCTGATGCAGATGAGCGACTCATCCGAAGAATCCGAAGAGATATACAAGAGCGTGGTAGAGATTTGGAGGAAGTGCTACATAGGTATCGTACGACCTTGAAACCAATGCACCAAGAATTTATAGAACCATCTAAAAACGAAGCAGATATAATTATCCCAAATATGAAATTTGAAAATGGTGCCTATAATACGGCTGCAATCGATATGCTCTCTACGGTGATTAATGAAACTTTGAAACAATATAGTAAGTAATGAGCAATACTTTTAATAAGGAAAATCGATTGAATAGTGTATTTAATAATCATAAATATGTTATCACCCTTGTAATTTTTTTAGTGTGGATTGTTTTCATTGATAATGGTAGTGTTTTGGTAATTTTGGACTTGAATTCCGAAATAAATAGATATGAACAGCAATTAGAATATTATAAGAGTGAATACGAAAAAAATAATAATTTCTATAATAAATTAATGAAAAATAAAGAAGAGAAAGAGAGATTTGCAAGAGAAAATTATTTTATGAAAAAATCAAATGAGGATATTTTTATACTCGTGAGTGATAGCACAAATATGAAAAAATAGGTATTATGGATTTTATAAAGAAAAATATAGCAAATGTATTCACACTAGGAAATCTCTTTTCGGGGTGTGTAGGTTCAATACAATTGATTTTAGGAAATTATGAAATTACAGCGATATGTATTATTATTTCACTTATTTTGGATTTCTTTGATGGATTTATAGCCCGAGCGATGAAGGCGAATTCTGAGATGGGGATACAGTTGGATTCCTTAGCTGATATGGTGAGTTTTGGGCTTTTACCAGGACTTACAATGTATAAAATGCTTGAATTACAAGGATATAGTTATGATGGTGTAAAATATTTAGGATTGCTTATTACGATTTTTTCTTGTGTGAGATTAGCCATTTTTAATATTGATACCGAGCAAAAATATTATTTCAAGGGACTGAATACGCCGAGCAATACGATACTGATTTTTGGGTTGTATTATGCCTATCAAAGTGGGAAAAGTTTTGAGTTTTTGGTAAATAATATTTGGATTTTGATAGGGCTTACGGTATTCCTTTCGTGGTTATTAATCAGTCCAATCAAGATGATAGCAATGAAATTTAAATCAATGAAATTAGCAGATAATTATCCTAAAATAGCTCTCTTGGTTGGTAGCGTATTCATATTAATTTTTGGAGGTATTGTAGGGATTCCGTCGGTTATTGTGTATTATATTCTCGTTTCTATTGTCTTTCAAAAACAGTTAAAATAAAATTATAAAAATAAACAAAGAATGAATTTAAAATTACATAAACCATTGTGTATATTTGATTTAGAGACTACAGGAACAGATATCTCTAAGGATAGAATTGTGGAAATTTGTATCTTAAAAGTTAATCCAGATGGAAGTCGAGAGTCCAAAACGTGGCTCATAAATCCAGGGATACCAATTCCTGCAAAGGCAAGTGAAGTGCATAATATCACTGATGAGGATGTGGCCGATAAACCAAGTTTAAAAGACATTGCTCCGCAAATTATGCAGATGTTGGCAGGGGCAGATTTGGGCGGATTTAATTCCAATCGTTTTGATGTTCCACTCTTGGCAGAGGAACTTTTGAGGGTCGGTGTTGATTTTGATTTGTCAAAAATTAGACTTATAGATGCACAAGTTATTTATCACAAAATGGAGCCAAGAAACCTCAGTGCAGCATATAAGTTTTATTGTGATAAGACTTTGGAGAATGCTCACTCGGCGGAGGCAGATACCCACGCAACATTTGAAATTATAGATGCTCAAGTAGGTAAATATCAAGAACTTGGTGATAATGTGGATGCTCTTAGTGAGTTTTCTTATCATAGCAAATTTGCTGATTTGGCAGGAAATATTATCTATGATAGCGAGGGTGTGGAAGTTTTCAATTTTGGGAAATACAAGGGGCAACGCGTAGTGGATGTCTTTAAAAAAGATATTGGTTATTTTGGTTGGATACAAAATGCTGATTTTCCGCGATATACGAAAAAAGTACTCACTGCTATTCAATTAAAATCCAAGTTTTAGTAGAGTAAAATACATTTTATTAAAATACTAAATATCAATTTAGAATCGTGATTTGATAGATTTTTTGTATTTTTGCATTAAATTTTTAAGAAAAAGATATGAGTGATATTGTATTATGCCCGAAATGTGGCTCTGAATACACCTACGAGCAGGATAATTTGATGGTTTGTTCTCAATGTTTCAATGAATGGGACCCTGAGGAATTGGTCAATGAGGATAAGGTGTTAGATTCCAATGGAAATGAACTTAAAGACGGGGATTCTGTTGTGGTCATCAAGGATTTACCTGTAAAAGGTGCTCCGAAACCAATCAAAGCGGGTACAAAAGTGAAAAATATTAGACTGAGACCTGATAGCGACCATAATATTGATTGTAAAATTGATGGATTTGGGGCGATGTCTCTAAAATCAGAATTTGTAAAAAAATCATAATAGGTTAAAATGCGGTAAATCAATAATGATTTATCGCTTTTATCGTTTTATTGTGGTATTTTGGAGTGAAATTTTTTTTATTTAGGGAAAAAATTTTATTTTTGCCTTATGGATTATAGAAAATTGATAATTAGAGGAATTTCTTACAGCCAGACTATCACAAATTCGTACATATTGTTGTTGGAGGATGAGATTTCTACTCTGAAACTCCCGATAGTAATAGGTAATTACGAGGCCCAGGCTATTTCGTTGGGGTTAAATAAAGATTTGCAAATATCTCGTCCTTTGACGCACGATTTATTTGCACGATTTGTTTCCACGGCGAAATATTCTTTAGTTTCAGTAGTTATTTATAAAATTGTAGAGGGTGTATTTCATTCGTATATATATTTTAAACATAGAGAAACAAAAGAAGAACTAGTGATAGATGCTCGCACTTCCGATGCCGTGGCGTTGGCAGTTCGTTTTAATGCCCCAATCTATGCGACACCACATGTAGTAGATGAGGCAGGTATTTTATTGAACATTAGTAAATCCGAAGAGGAAGAACAAGATTTTGGACTTGACGATGAGAAAAAAATAGGGTGTAAAGAGGATATAATAAAATCAGGGTATGAAGAGAATATAATGGTACATTATAAAGATATTAACATAAAAGATTTGGACATAGAATTGTTGGAAGAATTATTGGAATATTCTGTAAGTGAGGAGGATTTTGATACCGCTATTAAAGTGCAGGAGGAACTTAAAAAACGAAAAAATAATATAGAATAATTTTTTATAATGGATATTAGATTTAAATTGACTATTATGAACTTTTTAGAGTTCGCTGTGTGGGGGGCTTACCTTACCTCTATGGGGACTTATTTGAGTTCTATTGGTCTTGCCGAGAAGATTGGTAATTTTTATGCTATGCAGGGGATAGTTTCAATTTTTATGCCTGCTTTGATGGGGATAATTGCAGATAGATGGGTTCCTGCCCAGAGGTTGTTGGGGATTAATCATCTATTATCAGCGATATTTATTATTGCTACGGGCTATTATGGATATTCTTCGGGGGAGAATGTACATTATGGAGTGATATTCACTCTATATTCTATCAGTGTGGCTTTCTTTATGCCGACGATTGCTCTTTCTAATTCTACTGCTTATAATGTATTGGTGCAGAGTGGATTGGATACTATCAAGGCTTTTCCTCCTATTAGAACTTTTGGTACTGTAGGGTTTATTTGCGCTATGCTTTTTGTGAATTTC
>CAKAOY010000109.1 GCA_916710115.1 uncultured Bergeyella sp. | reverse complement strand
AATACTAATTACAAGAAAAAGAGGCTCATTAGAGCCTCTTTTTCTTTATTAATCCTCAATAAAATGAGTATGTTTTGCCTTCCATTGTTCCATTTTTATGGTTAGCCAAAAACCATAAATACCAAATGTAATGAAACACAATAAATACCAAATAACCCAATGTCCAAAAAGACTGGCACCATTCCCATCAAAGTACATACGACGCCCATCAATAACGGTATGATTCGTCTTCCATCTCTGCATAATACACACTGCCCAGGGCGTTCCAAAACCAATAGTTATAACAATCAAAATCCCACATATTATGGAATATCCTATATAACTAAAAATATCTCCGTCAAAATAACTCTTATTTTTCATCTTATTTCTTTAAAGATTGTTCTTTTGCTTTAAATTCTTTGATTTTAAGTTCATTTCTCAATGCACTATAAAGTTCTTTTGCTCTACCTATGGCATCAAGATTGGTTGGGTCTGATTTATGCCACTCTTCAGCCTTACTCACAGCCTCTAATAATCTTTTCTTTCTATCATCCATTAACTTATTAGCTTTCTCAATATCTTTATTCTTATTAGAATCTCTCAATGGGCGATATTCATTCCAAAAGCCCTCTTCATCACCAATAAGTAATGTAATTAAGTTTTGCCAAGCATCAGTACTTTTTTTATCCAAAGAGATAACTTTTTCAAAGTAGGATACTGCTTCAGATTTTTTATTAGGGTCTTTGCTAAGCATTACTCCCAAATTATATAGAGCTGTCTTATCTTCTGGGTTTTTAGCTACTGCCTGTTTTAGACTACTGATGAATTCTTCTGTTCTACCAGATTTATAATATGCCAAACTCTTTAAGTCCATCAATCTATTAGACGAAGGGAATTTTTCAAGTCCCTTTTCTGCATAATTGATAGCGTATTCGTATTTTTCACTTTCTACTGCAAGGGCAACTAAAGTTTCGTACAACTCACCTTCTACACTTTTTGAAGTCTCCATTCTGAAATCTTCAAAATCTCCATTACTTGCTTTTTTGAGTAATTCCCAAGATGCTTTATCTATATTTTCTACTTGACCCGTTTTTTTATTTTTTGCTAAATACTTTGTTTCTACCCCTGTATAACCAATATCTACTAAGTTTTTATAGGCTTCAATAGCATTTAGGTTGTCTTTCCCTTGTGCATAGGCAACTGCAGAATAGTATAAATATATTTTATTATCCTGTCCTGCTGCCTTCAATAGATAGTATATTTCTGCAAATTTTGGTGCTGCTACATTATAATTTTTGGAATTATAGGCATCCATTGCTTCTTTATTCACCGCTTGAATTGTAGGATTAAGCTGGGCTCCCAAATTTGCCAACAAGGCTGGGCTATAAGAATCCTCTTTAAGGTTCTCTATGCCTGATTTATCAGCAGAGGCCTTCCCTACAAAATAGACTCTATTTTTATTACTATCTTTTCCTGTATAAATTTTAGATTTTCCTAAATCAGATATTAGACTGAGGTATTTCGCTCCCTCCGCTATTTTTCCATTTTTCAAGAGTGCAAATCCTTTCGTATAGTAATATTCTTCTAATACTGATGGCTCCAAAAGTTCTGTTTTACCTGACAATAGGTTTTCAGCTTCCTGTATCTTGGCTGTAGCTGTTGCCAAGTCTCCAGATTCTACCGCTTTGAAAGCACTACGAATCTCTTTTTTCTGTCCAAAAGCCAATGTAGTTGCTACTACTACTAAGCTCAAAACGATTTTTTTCATTTTATGATTTATTAATTATTGTCTTCTGTTTGAGGGGTTTCTGTATTTTCTGAGACCTCCTCATCCTCTATTTCTTTGTCCATCTCTACTTTGGTAATGGCTGCAATTTCGTCATTATTTTTAAGATTGATTACCTTCACTCCTTGGGTATTTCTTCCCATTATGCGAAGTTCTTCCATACCCATACGGATTGCCACACCTGATTTATTGATAATCATTAGCCCGTCATCATCAGTTACATTCTGAATAGCAATGAGATTTCCTGTTTTCTCAGTGATATTCAAGGTAATAACTCCTTTACCACCTCTGTTAGTGATTCTATAATCTTCCACTGCTGATCTCTTTCCATATCCTTTTTCAGATACAACCAATACGGATTCTTTTTCTACATCATTTACGACAATCATACCGATTACCTCGTCGCTATCATCTTCTAAAGATATCCCTCTCACACCAATAGAGCCTCTACCTACCTCTCGAACTTTCTCTTCTGAGAAGCGAATACATTTACCATTTTTCGTAGCAATCATTATTTCAGATTCTCCATTGGTAAGTTTTGCTCCAAGAAGCTGGTCATCTTCACGAATTTCTATAGCATTAATACCATTTGCTCTAGGTCTAGAATAAGCCTCTAATGATGTTTTCTTGATGGTTCCATTTTTGGTAATCATCACCACACTCATATTATTGACATAATCAGCATCCTTTAGGTCATTTGTTCTGATATATGCCTTAATTTTGTCATCTGGTTCTATATTAATAAGGTTTTGGATAGCTCTACCTTTTGCCGTTCTTGACCCTTCCGGTATTTCAAATACCCTTAGCCAATAACATTTACCTTTCTCGGTGAAGAATAACATATATTGGTGGTTCGTTGCCGAAACGATATATTCCAAGAAATCCTCATCCCGTGTAGTGGCCGCCTTATTCCCTACGCCACCTCTAGACTGAACCTTGTATTCTGTGAGTGGGGTTCTCTTAATATATCCAGCATGAGAAATAGTAAGCACTACTGCCTCATTCGGTATAAAGTCCTCTATTGACATTTCTCCACCTGCATAGTCTATCTCTGTTCTCCTCTCATCACCATATTTTGTCTTAATATCCGTCAATTCATCTTTTATAATTTGATATCTTCTTGACTCATTTGCCAAAATATCTTCCAAATTTTTGATAAGAGCCATAATTTCCTCATATTCAGCACGAATTTTATCCAGCTCCATACCCGTAAGTCTCGCCAATCTCAAATCCAAGATAGCTTGTGCTTGTATTTCGGATAGTTCAAATTCACTAATTAATCCTTCTTTTGCAGCTTGTGGATTGGCGGAATGCCTAATGATTGAAATTGCTCTATCCAAGGTATCCTGTGTAGCAATCACCTTCATAAATCCTTCTAAGATATGTGCTTTTTCCTTCGCCTTTTTGAGTTCAAAAATAGTTCTTCTGGTAACTACATCTAATCTATGCTCTACAAAATATTTAATAATGTCCCTCAAGTTAAGCTGTTCAGGACGCCCATTCACCAAAGCGATATTATTCACGGAGAATGAAGTTTGCAGAGCTGTATATTTATAGAGTAAGTTAAGCACCACATTTGGGATAGCATCGTTTTTTAATTCATATACGATACGGATTCCACTTCCTCCATTTCGTCTAGATGACTCATCTCTAATATCGTGGATTCCAGGTATCTTATCGTCTTTTATAAGTTCTGCTGTTCGGGCAATCATATCCGCTTTATTTACTTGATACGGCACTTCGGTTACCACAATAGCATTTCTATTATGTATTTCTTCGAAATGTACTTTTGCCCTCAAAACAATTCTACCTCTCCCCGTATGGAAGGCATCTTTTACTCCTTGATAACCATAGATTACCCCTCCTGTTGGGAAATCTGGAGCTGATATATGTTTCATCAACTCATCAATTGTAATATCGTGATTATCAATATATGCACATACTGCATCAATGGATTCCGTAAGGTTATGTGGAGCCATATTGGTGGCCATACCTACGGCAATACCCGAGCTACCATTTACCAAAAGCGTTGGCACTCTTGTTGGTAATACTTTTGGTTCTTTTAGGGAATCGTCAAAGTTATTTTGGAAATCTACAGTTTCTTTATCCAAATCTGCCAAAACTTCATCTGACACTTTTTGGAGGCGTGCTTCGGTATAACGCATTGCTGCTGGCGAATCTCCATCCATAGACCCAAAGTTACCCTGCCCATCGACGAGCGGATATCTCAAGCTCCACTCTTGCTTCATACGAACCATCGTATCATATACTGATGAGTCCCCGTGCGGGTGAAATTTCCCCAAGACATCACCAACGATTCTGGCGGATTTCAAATATTTTTTATGATGGAATACTCCCAATTCATGCATCCCATACAATACTCTCCTATGTACAGGCTTAAAGCCATCTCTCACATCAGGCAATGCCCTCGACACAATTACCGACATTGAATAGTCAATGTACGACGATTTCATCTCATCAACAATATTAATCGGTATTAATTTTTCTCCTTCTTTATACATCATAATGCTTGATTTATTAATCTAAATATCTTTAAATATTCAATGTGCTAAGTTACGAAAAAAAATGTTATCCTCAACTATTTTAACAATATTTTTTGAATAAAATTGCTAAAATCCTAACAAAACAAAAGACCAACCTCTATAGGTCAGTCTTTCTTATTTTATATTCTTTCAATAAGAGCCATATAAAATCCATCGTAGCCTTGACTTGGCATTATTTTCTCGTCTTTAATAAGCCTAAAATCTGGATTATTACTTAAGAATTTCTCTACTTGAAGATTATTCTCAGATGGTAGAATAGAGCATGTCGCATAAATCATCTTTCCGCCTTTTTTGAGCATTTTTGAATAATCCTGTAGGATTTTCTGCTGTTCAACTTTTATTCTATCAATAAATTCGGTGTCTATTTTCCATTTAGAATCTGGATTCCTTTTCAAAACTCCTAGTCCCGAACACGGAGCATCAATCAGAAGTCTATCTG
>CAKAOY010000108.1 GCA_916710115.1 uncultured Bergeyella sp. | reverse complement strand
AGAAGTCATCATCTTTTGGCAGACAGATTCCATTTAATGCTTGATGTTGTGCTCTAACCTTTTCATCCCCTGCGGTGCGGTATTCCAGCCAATATCTGCTGGTGTCTTCTTGGAGGTTTGCCCAGTTGGCAGCGGATTGTGCGGAATGCACGGCAAACTGATATTCTGCCTCCAAGTAATGCTGATTATATCTTTCATTGAGTTTTAATATTTTTTGCTCAAATAAGTGATAAGGCACGATGTGTCCGTTATCATCTTTGAGGTAGCTTCGTGCTTCTGTGAGCTGAGCGTGGGTTTTTAGTCCCGAGAAGATAAAAGCATCTTTTTCAAGGTAGGCTTTCATCTCGGAGGGAGTTTCGTGAGGGATAGCCGATGAAAATATTTGTGCTGTTTCTTCTACTACCTTTTTAAATTCGGGCACTTTTAATAAATCTTCGGGTTTGTAGCCTTTTCTTTCGAAGAGGGTTTTAAAAGCTGTTTCAAAGGTTTTTAAAAGTTTTTTAAAATCGTTATTTTCTTCTTTTTTAGTTAGCTTTAATCTTTCCTTTTGGCAACTTTCACAATTGCATTGGGAGTATTGGTATTCCAAACTTTGGTGTAATGCCTCAAAATAAGTCCTCGCCCCAGTCCTCAGAGAGGTGGCATTGTGCTGTGGGAGGGTTAATCGAAAAAATAGTCTGCGGAGAGGTTTTGCTGTGGGTGGTCTTTTCTATCCTGCACCTCGATGCCGAATTTTTCTTTTATCCATTCGTTAGGCACTTCTTTGTAGGGTAGTATTTCTTTGGTTCGTGTCCATAGTTCGCTTAGGTCTTCTACTTTATCATATTCAAAGAGTAGGTTATCCATTGGGAGGATACCGATTTTGAATAATGCAGGGAGGACTTTGCTATTCATATACTGCTCTACAAGGGTTTGGTCGGCATCTATGAGGTTTTGCAAGATGTCTTGTGAGGATTGTTCCTTGCTACGGCTTCCGTATTGGGTATCTTGCCCTATGATAGCCCCAGAGATGAGTAGAGAGATATTATCTCGGCATAATTTTATCAGTCCATTATACACTTCGCCTGTGGCGGGTGTTCCTGTGGTTGCCCATTCGAGTTTTTCTGTTTCGTCGATAATAAACCAAGCGGCAGCCCCCATATCAGTCATCATTTTTTCGGCACGGCGTAGGGCACCAGAATCTCGGGTGTTTGTTTTCATCACTCGCGGGGGGATGCCGTATATTTCACAGAGTTCGGACCAGCAAGATTGTGCAAATCTTGAGAATAAGATATGAGGAATGGCTTTATTGATAAGTCCTAAATCTCCTGTGGTACCGAAGTCTATGAGCCACGAGCCGTATTCGGGGGCGTTGAGATAGTCAATACCTTTATCATCTTGATAATCATTGAGGATAATTCCTTTTTTGGGAAGTACATTTTGGCGAGGTATGAGGTCTATTTTCACCTTTTTGGGCTCTGTTTCAGTGCGATTAAACTCTATTAATGTATAACCGAAGAAGATGCTATCTAATATGTGGCTAATGATTTCATTGAACCATACAGATTTTTGCAGTAGGTCGGTGAACTGGGTATTTGTTTCTCCGGCGTGGTTTTTAATGATAAAATTGGAGGAAATTGTTTTTAGTTTTCTGTTTTGTATTTGCGAGGTGGTATGGGCATCGAGCATCATATCCTCCAAGAGGTTGTAATAAGGGAAGGTTTTGGGACTTTCGATATTACTTGCCATAGCGATAGCATTTTTCCAAGTGAGGACATCGGCTTTGGCGCGTGCCATAGCCTTTGGTATGATATTTCTGGTGGGCTGAAGGGTGTTATTGGTTTTATTTTTTTGTTTCATAATTTAATTTTTTTACTATCTTAACTTCAAGGAAGTTTATTCGTGGTTAAATTTATTTCGTGAGCCAAATGAGAATGGTTTGTTGTGGATATTTTCTTTTTGTGGGCTCTCTTGGTTGGTATCTTGTAGGGTGGGAATATTCCCAAGTGATACCTCTCCTTTGTTTATTTTTTGTAGATATTCTATGGCTCTGTCGTATCGTTCTTTGGCGTGCTGGTAGATAATGTCGGCATTGCACAAATCGACGATATACCATTTGGCAACAGAAAGGCAGAGGCTCACCAGTAGGGCGTTTCTGTCGTTTCCTTTTGCCGAGAATGTTTTATCTACATCATAAATTTTTCTGCCGTCTAAAAATTCTTTTTTTTGATTGATATAGAAATAAGATTTCACTTCTTGTTCGGCAGTGTCTAAGGCTTGAAGCACGATGCTTTCGTCCCCCTGCGTGATTTGTTCTACTTGATAGTTGTAGATATTATTTTTAAGGTCTTCTATTTGTAGGTACATAGTTAGTATCTGTTATTTACTCTTTTTCCGAATGCGTATTGGTTGGTATTTTTTCGTGTTCTTTCCGAGAGCCATTTGAAAGCTCCGTGCACGGCATCAGGGCCATCATCGTGTGCGTGGCTACCTTTTTCAAAGGCAAGAAACTGGTCTATAAGGGTTTGCATATCCGCATTTTTCTGTTCGGTATTAAAAAATACATTATGGCGTTCAAAATATCCTGCAAGGCTTTCTATTCTATCGTATTTATCTGTTTTAGAGCGTTTATCAGCCACTACAGGGATATAATACCCTCTTTTTTCTCCTTCTAAATCAAAATCGGAGGTAAATTCATCCATCGCAAAAAGTCCCTCAATCATATAGCGGATATTGAATTTATCGAGTTCAAATTTCTCATATTGGTCATAGAGCCACTGAGCACAATGGGCTCGGCTTTTTTGCTGCATATAAGCCAAGAGAATATGATATTCTTTACCTTTTAGTCCAACCAAGATAAGTGCTTTGTAATCGGCATTTTCTTTATAGGAAAGGTCTCCATAGAAACACAAATTATCATATTCTTTCAGCGGAAAGGCTTTTTTATACAGAATATCTTCGTATTTAAAAATGGCTCCATCCTCGATATGGGTATGCATATATTCCCGCATAAAGGAGCGGTAAGGCATTTTTTGAAATTTGTTTTTCCAATATTCAGCACTTGATTTTTCAGGCCATTCAGGGGTAAAATTTTTCAAATTTTTCACCGCTGAGACACTGAGGATTTGAAATTCCACATCAGAGGGATGGAACTCCAAAGTCTCGCCCTCTTCATCGTCTATTTTCTCTTGGTCTATTACTGATTTGAAATAAAGTTTTAATCGGTTGGTGATAGAGTTTTTATGAAAATTATTATTGGCATAGATAAATCGCTCGGTAGCGGTTTCATCAGCATCAAAACAACCCCAAATATCCTCTGTGATAAAATCCACACTTTCTCGCATAATACGGTCATTATTGACGGATTTTTTACTATCCACATCATCTACTACGATATAATCGGGTCGGCTGGCTTCTTCCCTTGCTCCACGAGGGTTTTGTCCAAAACCCAGCGACATAAAGCGAACGCCGTCGGTGGTAGCAAAGTCTCCATCTGCCCAGTTTCCTGCGGAGAATTTATCGCCATAATCATTTTTGATTCGGTTATTAAATTGCAATTGAGCCTGAATGGAAGAAAGCAGTTTTTTGGCTTTGGGGTCAGTCTCTCCCACAAGGAGCATAAACTTCAAATCATTTTTTGCCAAATAAAGATACAGCGGTATTCCCATATCTATATGCACGGATTTCCCTGCGGAACGATACATCTCGGCAAGGAGTCTCAGTCGTTTATTTTTAATAATCAGCGAAGCCAATTTGGCGTGAAACCAAGCGGATTTTTTCTTGGCATAATTGGGAAAATAATATTCAAACCAACGGATATAATCTGCTTCTAAATGCTTTATTCTGTCTGTTTTCTCCTTTGCCTTTTCGTGTATATTGATGCTGGTGGCTTTGGCAATACGCAGGCAGTGTTTGTCGTAATCTTGTAGGAGTTTTTGATACTTGTTATTATTGCTCATTAGGAATTACTGATAATTTGTTGTAGGAATTGCTTATGGTATTTGGTGCATTCGGTGGCAAATTCTGGGTTGATACCTGAAATGAAAATATCCAAGTCTTTTAAAATTTTATGCACTGTGACGGGGTCTGCGGAGGTATCTACCTTATCTATTGCGGACATAATTTTGGCAATGGTATCAGCGGAGAAAGATGGTTTTTCGCCATTGACGACCCGCAGGGCTTCCTGTTGTAGTTTTTGTTTAATGAAAGTTGGCGAGGCATTGAAGTCCCAGCGTTTTTCTTCCCAATTATATTTTGTTACCCAAGTTCCTAATGTTTTTTCGGTTATTTTAAAGAGTTCTGCCACTTCCTTATTGGTGGCTTCTACATTTTCTATATAGTAGGCTTCGGCTTTTAGTCTTACATCATTTTTTGCCATTATCGTTATGATTTTTAGGCACAAAATTGAGCGTTCTCCCTTGCTAAAAAAAAGAAAAGTCCAAGCGTTGGACAGGGTTGTTTTTCCTTCGTACAATATTGTTGATACATCTGACAACTTCTTTTTTTTATTCCCCAAACACCCCAATTTTGCCACAGAAAATCAAATAAAAATGCCAAGATTTATACTTAATGATGAAAATGTAACCAACTCCTATGGTTTTAAGATAAAAACCGAAGGAATACGGCTGGGGCGATTCGAAGCGAATCCTGTAATGTTGGACGGACATTCTAACATGAACCTATCGGTAATAGGAAAATGGAAAGATATCAGAAAAGAAGATGGAAAACTCTCAGCTGAGACAGAGTTTGACCTTGATGATGAAAATGCTAAAGTCATAGCAGGAAAGGTAGAGAGAGATATTATTAAAGGTGCCAGTATGGGGGTGTCTTTTCATAGGGAGGATA
>CAKAOY010000107.1 GCA_916710115.1 uncultured Bergeyella sp. | reverse complement strand
GCGACTCAATCAACTTGGTCGCTTCTCTTTTTTTGGACATTTTGTTTTGACGATTATAAAAGGGAATTAATTGATAGCCTAAAAGAGCAAATTTCACAATACCGCAAAGAAATAGAGTATTTGAGACAAAGAATGATAAAAGAAAAATAAAAAACCTCCAATGAGAATTGGAGGTCTATATATAGGAAATGTAAATTCCAAATTAAGCGTTTTCAGCTTCTTTTTTTGCTTCAACTTCGTCAGAAACAATAGTGAATTCATAGTTGTATTCAACATTTCTGTGAAGTCTTACAAGGGCAGAAAACTTACCTGTTCTCTTGATTGTGTTACCAGGTATTTTGATGTATTTTTTATCTACATTAATACCCGCTTTTGCTAATTCTTCAGATAGGTTAGCATTGTTGATAGAACCGAATAATTTATCTCCAGCACCTACTTTCGCTGCGATGCTTACAGATACTTTTTTCAATTGTTCTACTATTGCAGTAGCAGCAGCAACCAATTTAGCTTCTTCTTCTTTTCTTGCTTCTAAAACTTCTGCTAACTCTTGTCTATTTTTTGGAGTAGCCAACACCGCATATCCTTGTGGGATAAGGAAGTTTCTTGCATAACCTGGTTTTACACTTACTGTGTCAAATTCGAGACCTAAGTTCTCTACATCTCTTTTTAGAATAATGTCCATTTTGTTGTTGTCCTTTTAGTTTTAGATTTGAGGATACCTCATTTCTAAATAGTTAGAATTTTATTAATTTATTCAGCAACAAAAGGAACAAGGATAATACATTGTTCCTTTTATTTAATAATATTATTTCAATAAGTCTGCTACATATGGTAGTAAAGCAAGGTGTCTTGCTCTTTTAATAGCTGCAGATACTTTTCTTTGATATTTCAATGAAGTTCCAGTATATCTTCTTGGAAGGATTTTACCTTGTTCATTTACAAATTGAAGTAAGAAATTAGCATCTTTGTAATCAACATGCTTGATTCCGTATTTTTTGAATCTACAATATTTCTTTTCAGTTTTTGTATTAATATCAAGTGGTGTAAGGAATTTGATTTCAGATTCGTTACCACCAGCTGCTTGTTGTGCCATTTCGTCAATTGCCATTGTTCGTAATTTTTAGGGTTAATAATTAGTTTTTAGAAGCTTTTAGTTTAGCTCTTCTTGTTACAGCATATTCTACTGCGTGTTTGTCCAATTTAGTAGTTAGATAACGAATAACTCTTTCATCACGTTTGAAAGCAGTTTCCAAATCAGCTACTATAGTTCCTTCACCTTTAAATTCGATTAAAGTGTAGAAACCATTTTTTTTCAATTGAATAGGGTAAGCTAATTTTCTAAGACCCCAATTTTCTTTTGCTACGATTTCGCAATTTCTTTCTTTTAAAAAGTCTTCAAATTTTCTCACTGCTTCCTCCACCTGTGCATCAGATAGAACGGGAGTTAAAATGAAAACAGTTTCATAATTGTTCATAATACTTTGATTTTTATAATTAGTTTGCAAATATAAATATTTTTTTAGAACTACCAAAATTTTGCTAAGATTTTTTTTCAATAAAAATATTATATCTTTGCTCTCATAATATAAATAATGAAGTAATGTATTTAGTTTTTGACACCGAAACCACAGGATTACCGCGAAATTATGAGGCTCCGATTACCGATACGGATAATTGGCCAAGAATGGTACAGTTGGCTTGGCAAATCCACGATGAGAATGGTGAGCTTGTAGATAATCAAGACTTTATAATTAAGCCAGAGGGATTTGATATTCCTTATTCTGTAGTGAAAATACATGGGATAACTACAGAAATAGCCAATGAGCAAGGACGAGATTTATCAGAAGTACTTGGGTTATTTGCAGAGGCAGTTGCAAAATGTAAATATGGTGTTGGACAGAATATTGGTTTTGATTATAGTATTGTAGGTGCCGAGTTTGTGAGGAAAGGTATTGAAAATCAATTACAAACACTCCCAAAGGTGGATACGATGATTCTTGGGACAGATTATTGTCAATTACCAGGAGGGAAAGGTGGTCAATACAAAAGTCCAAAGTTGGGTGAGCTTTACGAAAAGTTATACGGTTTCAAATTTGATGAGGCCCATAATGCGGCAGCCGATGTGAATGCCACTGCACAAGTGTTTTTTGAGATGCTCCGAATAGGGGTAATTTCTGCATCGGATTTAAATCTTGATGAGACTATTATTAAGCATTTTAGGGATACTCACCCAGAGCCTATTAAGCCTTTTGCAGTTATTATACGAAGTCAAGTGGCATCTTTCAAGACTCATAAAAAGATAGATATAGGTAGGGCTGAGGATATAGATTTGGGGCAGTATTTTAATTTTCATAGTCATACTATCTACTCATCTTTGCAGGGGTCGTCAAGTCTTTTGGATTTGGTAAAAAAGGCTGGTGAAAATGATTTTCCCGCTGTAGGGATTGTTGATTTGGGAAATATGATGGGGGCATTTAAGTTCGTTTCGGAAGTAGAAAAATACAATGCAGACATTAGAAAAAAAAGAGAGGAATATTTTAATAAGAAGGAAACTGCTGAAAAAGAAGGAATTGAGTTTAATGATGAGGAGCCGAAACAGAGAGAATTGATGCCGATTATTGGATGTGAATTCTACATTTCCGATCGACCAGAGCAGAAACAATTTACTAAGGACGACCCTGATAGAAGGACGAATGTTGTGCTTTTGGCAAAGAATTTTCAAGGGTATAAAAATTTAGCAAAATTATCCAGTTTAGGGTATCTTAACGGCTTTTATTTTGGTGTGCCAAGGATTTCTCGCCAGATGATTGCTGATTATAAAGATGGGCTTGTTGCCTTCACGGGAGGACTCACGGGAGATATTCCTAATACAATTTTGGAGTTTGGTGAGCTACGAGGTGAGACCTTGTTTAAGTGGTGGAAGGAGACCTTCGGTGATGATTTTTATGTACAATTGCAGAATCACGAAATTGATGAAGAGGAATATATAAACGATGTTTTGCTGAAATTTGCAGATAAATATGGTGTGAAAATTATTGCTCAAAATGAAACTTATTACACCAATGAAAGTGATGCTAATATTCAGGATATTTTGTTTTGTATAAAAGATGGTGAAAAATTATCCACACCCGTGGGAAGAGGATTTGGTAAGCGAAAAGGTCTCCCTACAAAACATTATTATCTTAAAAATCAAGATGAAACGAGAAAGGCCTTTCGAAACTATTCCGATGCCTTTGAGGCGTATGACGAATTATTGTCAAAATTCGAGTATTATAAATTAAAAAGAGATGTCCTATTGCCAAAATTTGATATTCCAAAGGAGTTTCAAAAAGAGGAAGATTTGAAGGATAACGGCAAACGAGGAGAAAATGAATATCTAAGATACCTTACTTATGAGGGAGCAAAAAAAAGATATGGCGAAATTACCAATGAAATAAAGGAAAGGCTTGATTTTGAGTTGGATGTAATTGCTAATACAGGCTATCCAGGCTATTTCTTAATTGTGCAGGATTTTTGTAATGAAGCCCGAAAAATGGGTGTTTGGGTAGGACCTGGGCGTGGTTCAGCAGCAGGTTCGGCAGTAGCTTATTGTATAGGAATCACTAATATAGACCCTATAAAATACGACCTCCTTTTTGAGAGATTCTTGAATCCAGAGAGGATTTCAATGCCCGATATTGATATAGATTTTGATGATGAGGGACGAGATAAAATTATTAAATGGGTTATTGAAAAATATGGAAAAATGAATGTCGCTCAGATTATTACTTACTCTGTATTAGGGGGTAAATCGGCAATAAAAGATGCTGGGCGTGTATTGGAAATGTCTATTCCCGAAACGAACAATATAGCAAAACTGATACCTAATGTACCAGGTATGAATATTGCTAAGGCATTCTCTAAGTATGAGAAACTGGCCGATGCTGATAAAAAAATGGTGGATGAAATGAAAACTATCTTGGAGGACAAAAGTGATGCACGATATTCTGTATTATCGTCCGCAAAAAAAATGGAGGGGTGTATCAGGAATACAGGAATCCATGCTTGTGGGGTAATCATCACGCCAGAGGATATTTCTAATTTGGTACCTATCACTACGGCGGCTAAGGACTCTGATATTTTGGTGTCTCAGTTTGATAACTCCGTTGCTGAAAGTGCAGGACTTTTGAAGATGGACTTCTTAGGACTGAGGACTTTAACTATTATAAAACATGCTATAAAACTCATTAAACAAAAACATGGAATAGATATCAATCCTGATGAAATACCATTAGATGATGCTAAAACCTATCAACTCTTCCAAGAGGGGAGAACGATAGGGATTTTTCAATACGAAAGTGCTGGTATGCAGAAATATATGAGGGAGTTGAAACCAACTGTATTTGCCGACCTTATTGCGATGAATGCCTTATATCGACCAGGACCAATAAAATATATCCCAAACTTTATTAATCGTAAGCACGGGAAAGAAGAGATTATTTATGACCTTCCAGAAACAGAAGAGTATCTAAAAGAGACCTATGGAATTACCGTCTATCAAGAGCAGGTAATGCTCTTATCTCAAAAATTGGCTAATTTCACCAAAGGCGAAGCCGATACACTGAGAAAGGCTATGGGGAAAAAACAAATTGATGTATTGAACAAAATGTACCCAAAATTCATCGAAGGAGGGAAAAAGAATAATTTAAATGAGGAAAAATTAGAAAAAATATGGAACGACTGGAAGGCCTTTGCTGAGTACGCTTTCAATAAATCGCACTCCACTTGTTACGCCTATATTGCCTACCAAACAGCTTATCTAAAAGCCAATTACCCAGCTGAATATATGGCGAGCGT
>CAKAOY010000106.1 GCA_916710115.1 uncultured Bergeyella sp. | reverse complement strand
CACCAACATTCATAACACCTGCAGGGAGCAATAGAGCATTAGCTTTTATATAAGCTTTATTATCAATACCTTGGCTAAAATAAAAAACAGAAAGAAATAGACTAAATAATATAATTTTCTGTCTCATTATATTCATTTTATTTCTTTTAATAATTTCTCTTGTAAATCAGTATTTCTACCTATTTTTTTTGATAAATTAAAGGATTTTAAAGCATAAATTTTTGCATCACTATTTTTTCCCATAGTAAAGTATAATTTCGCTAAAATATAAGTATTATCTAAATTTTCATTTTCATTTACTGATTTTGCAACCCATTTTGTCGGTACAGTTAATAAATCCTTATTTTTTACATTTTCTGCAATAATATATGAAATTTCCATTAATTTATTCTTTCTTTGCTCGTTTTCATTTTGAAAATATTTCAATGATGTTTCCGCAAATTTATCAAAATTTTTAACAGAAAAATAATAATTCATTTTAAAGTCATTCAATACCTTATTTGCCTCTTTTTCGGAAGTGATATTCACTGCATTTTTAAGATATTTTTCATCATCAATTTCATTATTTTCCTTATTAATGGCTTCTTGCAATAGAGTATTCAGCTTAATAGAAGTATCAAAATCACTATAAGCCTTTTCAGAAATATACTTTGTAATTTCTGTTTTATTATCTATAAATAACTGGTAATATGGGCTATCTGAAGATTTCAGAATATTAAAAAGCATAAAAGCCTCCTCTTTGCTAAAATTTTTATCCTTCTTATTTTGAAAATATCGCTCTGCTACTTTTTTGGCAAAATCTATCTCTATTTTATATGTTTCAAAAAACAATTGCTTCAAAAAACTTAAATCTTTCTCTCCTTTCTCAAACTGCAGTCTTTTTGTTACAACCTCTTCCGTAGTTTTTTTTGCATTTTTCCCCGTCTCAAGAAATTCCTTTTCTGGTTGATATCCCATTGATTTATAGATTATTTTACCATCTCCATCAATAAAAAGAAAAGTAGGATAGGACCTCACGCCATATATCCTTGCCAAATCCATACCTTCTCCCTTTTCCATATCAAAACGGACATTTATAAAATTAGCATTATAATATTCTTGGACACTCTCTTTATTAAAAACATTCTTTTCCATCATTTTACACGGACCACACCAAGATGCATAGGCATCCAAAAATATTATTTTATTTTCAGTCTTTGCTTTTTTCAAAATTTCAGAAAACTCCATATTATCCTGAAAATTAATATTTTGAGCAAAAGTAATTATTGAACTACCAAGCGATACAAGGTAAAATATCTTTTTCATTATTTAACTAAATATTTACAAATATAAAAAAATTATACTACAAAAAATATAGAACCACCTCATAATGAGATAGTTCTAATAAATTTAATTTGCCACTTCAGCTCTCATTTCTTTTCCTTTAAATTTCATATACGAAATATTATTAAGGATTTCGTTTTTAAAATTCTTATCCACTTCAAAGAAACTAAATTTATCTAAAATTTCAATATCACCAATATCAACACGCTTTTTGGACTTAGATGTTGCCTTATTGATAATATCCAACATATCTATTTTTCTCAATTTATCTCTTTTTCCAAGATTAAAGAAGAAGCGAGTCATATTCTCACTATTTCTCTTTTTATCCCTTGAGCTTCGTCCATTTTTTCTGTCTCTGCGTCTATCATGATTGCTACCAGACTCTTTATCTGATAGTTTTATTGCTGATAAATCATTTTTATCCTTGTAATAAAGTGCCAATTCTTTCAATTGAAGTTGTAATAATTGTTTTACTAAATCTTCTTTTGAAAACTCTGACAAGTCAGGGATTAGGGTTTCATCAAAATTGAAATAATCTTCATGTTCTGTGAATAACTTTTCAAATAGACCTCCAACTTGTGCCTTAATAATGTCTTCACCTTTCGGGATTTGCTTCTCTGTAAGTTCTATCTTAGTTTGTATCTTAATTTGTTTCAACTTACGCGTCTCTTCTGGTTTGATGAGTGCCATAGAAATACCATTTTTCCCTGCACGGCCTGTACGCCCACTTCTATGTACAAAAACCTCAGGATCATCTGGCAAAGAGTAATGAATAACATGAGTTAAACTATCTACATCAAGTCCCCTTGCTGCCACATCTGTAGCTACCAAAATATCGATATTTTTTAGTCTGAATTTCTTCATCACACTATCTCTTTGCGCCTGCGATAGGTCTCCATGAAGAGCATCAGCTCCGTAGCCATTTTGCATTAGGAAATCTGCTACATCTTGGGTTTCCATTTTCGTTCTACAAAAGATAATTGAATATTGATTCGGATTAGCATCTATCAATCTTTTCAACGCCTCTTTTTTATGACGATATCCAACTACATAAAACTCGTGTTTAATATTTTTCTTTACAGCATTGATATTTCCAACAGCTATTTTATGTGGATTTTCCAAATAATTTTTAGAAATTTTCTCCACTTCCTTACTCATTGTTGCTGAGAATAAAAGTGTCTGTTTCGTCTCTGGTGTACCACTTAAAATTGTCTCTAAATCATCTTTAAAACCCATAGACAACATCTCATCGGCCTCATCGAGAACGAGCCAATTAATTGCTGAAAAGTCCAAGGCCTTTCTTCCGAGCAGGTCGATAACCCTACCTGGAGTCCCAACGATAATTTGTGGTTTTTCCTTCAAAGAGCGGATTTGCTCCACGATGCTACTTCCTCCATAGACTGCAGTAGTCTTGATATTTGGGAGGTATTTCGTATAATTTTTAATATCTTTGGCAATTTGCAAGCATAATTCGCGGGTTGGACAAAGAACCAATAACTGGATTTTACGACTTGTATCGTCTATCATATCCAGAATCGGAAGCGAAAATGCTGCTGTCTTACCTGTTCCTGTCGCTGCAAGGGCAATCAAATCACGAAAATCTGATTGGATAAAAGGAATAGTCTGTTTCTGGATTTCTGTTGGCTGTTCGTAGCCAAGTTCGCCAATAGCCTTAATAATGTCAGGGCTTAGATTGGATTCCGTAAATAAATTCATTTAAAAGAACTTCTAAAAAATTAAGTGGCAAAGTTAATAAAAATATTTATTATATTCTTTATACTCTGTCATAAATATTTATTATTTATAATAATTTGAAATTAAAAAACACTCTATATTCCATTTTTTTTTCTTAACTTTGGATAAAAATTTATAAATGAAAAGATTTATCTCTAAAACATTAACGGTGGGGCTACTCACAATATTCGGATTATCAAGTATTTATGCACAAGATGCTAAAAAAGAATCTATCTCCGAAGAGAGAGAAAGATTGGTGAAACCCTATAATCCAAAAGAAAATGCCGAAAAAAAATTGGCAGAATTAGTACAAAAAGCTCAAGCAGAAGGCAAAAATATTATGATTCAAGCAGGTGGAAATTGGTGCATCTGGTGTCTTAGATTCAACCAATATGTGCTAGACCACCCCGAACTGAAAAAATTCGTAGATGAAAATTATTATTACTATCACCTCAATTATTCAAAAGAAAATAAAAACGAAAAACTATTCAAAAAATTTGGTAATCCTGGCAAATATGGTTTTCCTGTTTTCGTAATTTTGGATAAGAATGGTAAGCAAATTCACACTCAAAGTAGTGATATTTTTGAAGATGAGAACGATGATAATTCCTACAATTATGAAAAAGTAAAAGCCTTTTTTGAAAAATGGGCTCCAAAGAAATAATATTTTGGAATAATTTTGTATCTTATATTTATGCTAAGGTTATGATATTCATAGTAGTATCGTAACCTTCACTTTTATCTAAATAATCTTTATAACATAGTCATATATGAAAAGAAAAGTCTTGATAATCTATACAGGGGGTACTATAGGAATGGAGAAAAACTACGAGACGGGTAGTTTAGAACCCTTTGATTTTAGGTATATTTTTGAAAAACTTCCTGAAGTAAATCTGCTACAATGCGAGGTCGCTATTCACCCTTTCCAAAAGCCTTTGGATTCATCCGATATTGGACCAAAAGAGTGGTCTGAAATAGCCTCTTGTATCAAAAACAATTACCATAAATATGATGGTTTTCTGGTGTTACATGGTACAGATACAATGTCTTACACAGCATCTGCACTCAGTTTTATGTTAAGAAATATTCGGAAACCTGTGATTCTGACAGGAGCTCAGTTACCAATCGGAGATCTCAGGACAGATGCCAAAGAAAACCTACTCACCAGCCTTAATTATGTCAGCATCTACGATGGAGACGAAGCCGTAATACAAGAAGTTGCCGTCTATTTTGCCTATAAATTAATGAGAGGTAATCGTTCTCTAAAATATTCTTCGGAATATTTTGATGCCTATCAAAGCCCTAATTACCAAATACTTGGACATTCAGGAGTCAATCTTACCATCAACCGAGATGCTCTCTATCGCCCAAAAGAAGATTCTAAATTTTATTGTGATTTACACTTCTCTTCGGAAGTTATTTTTTGGAGGATATTCCCAGGTATGTCTTTTGATATATTAGAAAATATTGATAACGTGAAGGTTATTATACTGCAAGTATTTGGTTCAGGAACTATTTTCAATAACAAAAAAACTGAGGAAACTCTAAAAAAATTAAGACATAAGGGAATAGAAATTATAATCATCAGTCAATGTATTTCAGGAGAAATTTCTTTTGGAAAATATTCTAACTCTAATATTTTTAAAAATATTGGAGCTATCAATGGTAAAGACCTCACAGCGGAGACGGCCATTATCAAAGCAATGCATATACTTGATAATCCGAAATATCAAGAATCTTTTGCTGAAACTTTTCAGAAAAATATCTGTGGTGAAATAAAATAATCATTCTAAATAATATATAATTATCAATAATATTTGTTAGTTTAATCTAACTTTCGTAT
>CAKAOY010000105.1 GCA_916710115.1 uncultured Bergeyella sp. | reverse complement strand
GGAGAATTATTATTGGTATATTTCATCATTGGATTGAAATACGGATGGTCTCTAAAAGAAAAGAGATAAAATACCAACCGAAATATAAATAAAAGAGCTACCTTGAATAAGGTAGCTCTTTTATTTTATACCAAAGAAATCATAAAGTTTCATTAGGTTATCCTTCTCATTTCCGATAAATATTCTATCATCAGTGAGGAATACAGGCCTTTTTAGGAAACTATAATGTTCTAAAATAAGTTGCCTAAAATTTTCTTCTTTCAGTGTGTTTACATCTATGCCACGCTTTTTTATTTGCGTAGATTTCCTGCTGAAAAGAGCCTCGTAAGAGTGTGTTTTTTCATACATTTTTTGTAAATCTTCCTCTGTAATAGGGTGGGATTTTATTTCTTGCAATTCCCAATCGGATAAGTCTAATTCTGCCATAATTCTTTTATTTGTTTGGCAGGTTTTTAGATAAAATACTTTCTTCATTATGCTTTATTTTATTCTATTCAGATGGGTTTCAAAAATCATAATATCCTCACCAAAAACACTCTCGATGGTATCTTGTAGCAACCTGAATTTTTGATTAATAAAATCATTTCTGTCTGATTTGCTTTTGAAAAATATCAATAAATTGTAATTTTTACCCTCCGTAATCATCTCTGTATAGACCTCCGATAGGATATATTCGTCAAGGTCGTAATTCTCAATATGTGATACTAACTGCTCCGAAAGGTATTTTTCCCATTGTCCTAATAAAGGTTCTGGGCAGTGAAATGTAATACTTAATAAGCTCATTATAAGATTTTTATAAATTTTATTTGAATTTTCTATTTCTGAAAAAATAAAATCCTCCTGCGAAAATACCCACAAATATCATTGGAACAAGGAGATTGAACCACTGCCAATAGGTTCGTTCATCCATTATCCTTCTCCTGTCTAATAATCGGGTCTCTATGGTTCTATTTCTCAGATTAATAAGATTGTTATCGTCTAAAAGATAATCTAAGGCATTTCTCAGAAACTGCTCGTTTCCATAGACTTGGTCAGTCATAATATCATATCCCAATGGAGTAGGAGTGCCTTTCATTAGTTGATTTCGGGCGATATCCCCATCAGAAATCACAATCATTTTATTGTTTTTTGAAGTTGATTTGAAGTTTGGAAAAGATTTTCTTTCGCTTCTATCAGCATAGGCAGATCTAAAATTACCACTTAGGGCAACGGCAAAAATTTTAGGTGAAGAAGGTTTTTCCATTTCTCCTAACGAATCAATTCTCACAATTTCATTAAGAGAAACAAGATTTGGAACAACCTTTAAGAGGGTTTTTTCACTGGATTCAAATAGAACTTCTTTTTTTATTCCTGCTCTTTTTAAGGTATCTATCGCTGTCGGAAATTCAAATTTTACAGGATTGATATTTTTCGTAATGGGGCTATTATTCTCTGCAATCCCAATTGGAAAATAAGGCCAAAGAAAAGACGAATACTGCGGGTTTCCTGCAATTTGTCCTGTTTGAAGTCTTAATAAGGCCGATTTTTTCAAATCCTTCACCAAAGCTGAGTTGATGCGAACACCATAATTGAAGAAAAAATCAGTCATATTCAAATCTGTAGGATAGGCCATAATTTTTTTTGATTGATATAAGGTATCCATTTCAGCATTTACGGCGTCTATCATCCACAGTGTTTTACCTTGATTCATTATATATTGATCCAATATAACTTTCTCACCGTCTGTGAAAGCCTTTCGTGGTTTTGCAATTACCAAGGCATCTATGTTTTTCAAAGTTGGGATATCATCAATGGTTAGTTCTTTTTGATTTTTAGGGATTATAGGGCCAATGTTGTAATTTTCAAGGGCCATGTTCATAAAGCTCTGAAAATAATCAGGTTGTAATTCATCTTGATTGACCAAAACACCAATATTCTTGGCTAATGTTTTTTATAGTAGAGGCGAAATTATACTCTAAATTCTCAATAGAGCGATTTAGTTGCTCTTCAGCTGATATTCCTGTTTGTTGAATAATTAATGGTAAAGTTTGCCCATTATTACGATATTTCACTACTGCATATGGGAAAATCACAATTTCCTTAATTTCACCATTTTTGTTATCCGGTAGGATAGAGGGTTGCATTCCCATAGCCATTAGAGTGTCTTGGGATATTTTTTTCTCTATCGGATTAATAAATTGGAAGTCAATATTAGGATTGATTCTCCTGAATTCCTCCAACATAAATTTCGTTTCAGATTGCAATTGGCGGAATGATGCAGGAAAATCTCCCTCTAAATAAACATCAACTTTTAATGGTTTTTTGATATTTTTTAAGATGCTTATTGTGCTTTCGGACAAAGTGTAGCGCTTCTCAGCAGTAAGGTCCCAACGAGATTGGAATATTCCTAAAATACCTAGAAATGTGATAGTTAATACACTGATAAATATAATATTTTTTTTGAGCATTTTTCTTTTTTTTGATAGTTTATTTTTTTCTTTCTACTAAAAATATTGAAGTTTTTATAAAAATAAAAATTATAAAAATAAAGTAAAAAATATCACGACTATCTATCAAACCGCGTTCAAAAGCAATATAGTGCCTATAAAAACCAATGTTTTGTAGAATAAAATCGGCACTGCCTAACAGACGATAGCTTGCAAGTTGCTCAATACCAAAAAACATTATAAAACACAAAAAAACACCAAATAGATATGCCGTTATTTGATTTTTTGCTATTGAGGAAGCTAAAATACCAATTGCCGAAAAGGTACAAATAAGTATAACTAATCCGAGGTAGCTTCCTAAAGTTGCCCCAAAATCCAAATTTCCCTCTGGTATTCCCAAGGTATAAATTGTATAAAGATATATCAGTGATGGGATAAGACATAGGGTACCGATAGTCCAAACTGAGAAAAATTTTCCCAAAACGATATTTTTAATGGATATAGGTTGAGAAAATAACCAAATTAAGGTACCGTTTTGTTGCTCCTCAGCAATAGCTTTCATTGATAAAGCAGGAGTTGCAAACATCAAAATCCACGGAGCTAAACTAAAATAAGGTTGTAGAGAAGCAGTGCCTATGTCAAGAATATTAGTATCATTTTCAAAGAAAAATAGAAAAAGAGTACTCAAAATTCCAAATATTCCGATAATAATCCACGCTGTGAAGTTCCCGAAATTTTCGTAAAGTTCCTTTTTATAAATACTAAACATATTTTACAATGATGGTTTATTTTTTATTTACTAATTTTACGATTAACATTATGATAACAATCAGAGTAAAGAATCCTAATAATAATTGCCACCAATAGGCGATTACTTGGAATTTGAGAATCACCGTAAAGACCACAAAAAACAATATGAAAGTGGCAACTTCGTTAGATTGTCTCAATTTTATATTGGGGGTATTAAGGTCTCTGCCATTTAATTTTTTTATATGTAAAACCTTTTTCCAAGCCCAAAAATGATAAATACCTAATCCTACCAAAGCCGTAAGTTTTAAATGAAACCAAGGTGTTTTTAGTAATGGAATATTAAATATAATCAATAAGATGCCAAAAAACACCATCAGCACTCCCGCAGGAGCGAGAATGATATTCCATAAACGGCGAAGCATAAAGATATATTGCTCTCGTAGGATTGATTTTTTAGGTTCGGTGAAGGAATCAGTATCCTTATAATACACGAAAAGCCTTACTAAGTAAAAAATCCCAGCGAAGTAACTAACCATAAAAACGATGTGTAGGGCTTTTAAAATACTATATCCCATTATATTAATTTAATATATATTTTTTCACCAACCGACATACCGAACAGAGTACTAGCTCCATTGTATTTACTTCCCTTGTAGATGCTAAGTTCTAATAGTCCAGAGTCATTAAAAATAGCGATAGGCTGTCCGTGATGGTCTCTTTCCTTACTCCAATCTGTAATACATTCTGTGTAATGAGTATAAATATTAGATAGCGATAAGTTTCTGAAGATGATTTGATAACTAGAGGCACTAATTGACTTTTGCTTGAAAAAATCTTGTGATATATTAGATACAATATTTCCAAAATTATCAATGTATATTACCTCGCCTACGATTATTTTTTCATTCGTTTTATAGGAAGGTCTTGGCATGACTCGCTCTACATATTCCGTAAAAGGTCTACCGACTACATCAGGGGTTACTCCATTACAAAGAGATACTGCTGTGGGTACAGAAATATCTATAGTTGGGAAAGTTACTAACTCTCCAAAACGATTATTAATGGTAATTTCATATATTAACTCGGGCTTTATATCATAATGTATAAGTTCTAAAATACCATTATCTGGCGCTATAAAATAATGATTATCAGCTTTATAAAGTAGTGTCTTTATTTCTTTTCGATAGAAACTATCCACAGAAATAATATGTACCGAGCCTTTGGGAAAATATCGATAAGCATTACGAACAATATAAGCCGTTTGCATCAAGTTGTATGCATCAATCTCATGTGTGATGTCTATAACTTTCACATTATCATCGAGTTGTGCGATACTTCCTTTGATAGCCGAAACTCTATAATCTAAAAGTCCAAAATCTGAAGTAAGGGTAATTACAGCCATAGTGCAAAAGTAATGATTTTTTTTGCCATTTCAATTTTTTATATTAATTTTATGATTTGATTAAATGCGTTTTTTATGTATGAATTAACTTATGAATTGATTGAGATAGATGTAAAAATATTCTATGGTGTTAGAAATCAGAATTTTAACTTAATAAAATCCTCATTCCCATCACTGAAAATTACAGGGCGAGATAATTATATTTTTGCAATGGGAAATCAAGAAATTTTAGATATTTTAAAAGAAAAATTAGATAATATTGTGGATTTTATTAATAAAAATAATGATATATCTGTCAATGATGTAGAAAATATACTAAAATTAAAAAATGATGTGGAAAAATCTTTGGTCTTTGACCAGGATATTATCGTAAAAGGAGTTAATGGTAAAATAATTAAGGCTAAGACTACGAATCTAA
>CAKAOY010000104.1 GCA_916710115.1 uncultured Bergeyella sp. | reverse complement strand
AGTGGTTTTTAATGAGAAAATAGAAGAAGTCTTAGCATTTGATAAGATAAAAAATCTAAAAGCCTTGGAGTATAATAAGAGTCAGTACTTCGTGGGTGATGCTATGGAATTGGTAGATGTGGTAGTGAAGGGTGATGAGTTTTTAGAGGGTGATATAGAGGCTATTTATGAACAATCTGCCGGGAATAAGAAAGATTATATAGACCCTGATTCTATCAGTGAGGCATATGTATAATATAAAGTCTCATTTAATAATTTAATAAAGATGATTAAAAAGATTAATAGAATTGTTACTATTGTGACAATGATGTCTGGAGGTGCGTTTTTACTAAGCTGTGAGAGTGAAGCAGACAATCTCGGATATCAATTACTTAATAAGAATGATGTGGCATTGATTGGAGATTTTACCAGAGATGTTATTGCTTATAATATTGATAATAACGATAGTCTTCGAGCTGATGGAAGAATAGCGGAGGCTATAAGGAAAGATTCTATCGTCTTGGGAGCATATCAAGATGATAATTTTGGGAAGCAAAATGTGTCTTTTGTATCTCAGTTAAGGCTGTCATCTTATGCGCCAGATTTTGGAGAAAATCCTATTGTGGATTCCGTAGTACTTGCTCTTAGACCAAAATATAATGCTTCGGAGGAGGTGACTACTACCTATGATGAAAATTATAAGTATCAAGGGAATGATGCCAAGATGATAAAGAGAACTTACCCAGTCTATAAATATGGGAATTCCAATGCTGATATGACAATTAAAGTACATGCTATTACGAATTTTTTAGGTTCTATATCAGGTGCTATTTACTCTAATAAGGTAATAAACGAAGGTGAGGAGTTAGCAAGTTATTCTTTTAATGGTGGTGTATCATCAGTGGAAATTACCAAAGATAATGATAGAGCTATTCTGTATTCTAGTTTGCCAACTATTCGTATAAAATTAAATAATGATTTCTTTACGAAGAATATAATAAATAAGAAGGGTTCTTCTGATTTGGCTAACCTAGCAAATTTTATTAGATATATCAAAGGTCTAAAAATATCTGTAGATGGAGACAATGGCTATCTGATGAAATTGGGTATTCCTAAAAAAGAAGATATTACAATTTATTATACTAAAAATGTGGTAAGTGATGGCAAAACTAAGCGAGAGCAGGCTAAATATACCTTGAATCTTAGTGAGGATAATCCAAGTTTTAGCAGTATAAAATACGATAGAACAGGTTCGGCTTGGGGAAATGCAAAAGCTATAATTAATACTACCTTAGGAGACCCGAAAATCTATCTTCAAGGTATGGGAGGTGCTAATTTAGGTGTGAAAATAAAAGACGAAACCATTACTGAACTTAAAGAAAAATATCAAAAAGAAAAAATAGGTATTCTATCGGCAAAATTGCGTTTCTATGTAGATGATACAAATGATAATAGCCTATCTCAGCCGAGAACTTTTACCGTTGCTACAAGTCAAAATAAATCCGATGGTACACCATTATATAATTTCTTGTCAGATATAAATGTGTTCGCAAATAATGGGAATTATGCACTCGTAAAACCGCATAATTTAGGTAATAAAGGGGCTTATTATGATATTGATGTTACCAATATGTTGAAAAATGTAGTAGAAAAATCTGCTCCTAATGAAAGTTTAGTAGTGAAGTTAGGTAACTATCTTAATAGCCAAAAAAATCTGCCAGTAGGGTATCATAGAATAGTAGATAATAGAATATACTCTCAGCAACGAGTGGTGTTGGTAGGAACTAATGCAGGTAGCACAAGTGGTGCAAAATTAATAGTAGATTATAGTAAGAAATAATAAAAATACAAATAGATTATGTGCGGAATTGTAGGATATACAGGATTTCAAGACGCTTATGATATAGTAATTAACGGACTTAGAAGGTTAGAATATCGTGGCTATGATAGTGCTGGTATTGTGATTGATAATAAATCTGAAAAATTTGAAGTTGCTAAAACTAAAGGAAAGGTGGAGGATTTGGTGAATATATCCTCTGGTCTAAAGGGTGTCTCAAAAATAGGAATGGGACACACCCGATGGGCAACACACGGAGTGCCAAGTGACAGAAATTCCCACCCGCATCTTTCTAATAATGGAAAAATAGCGTTAGTGCATAATGGTATCATTGAAAATTATGATACAATCAAGACAATGCTTACCGAGAAAGGATTTACCTTCCAATCCGAGACTGATACTGAGGTATTGGTTAATTTTATTCAATATTTTATGGATTTAGATGGAACAATTTCTTTCCCTGAGGCCGTAAGATTAGCACTAAATGAAGTTTATGGAGCTTATGCTATTACCGTGATGCACCAAGATTTTCCTGATCTTTTGGTTGTAGCAAGATTAGGTTCGCCACTGGCTATCGGTCTTGGTGAGAATGAATATTTTATCGCTTCTGACGCATCTCCTTTTGTAGAATTTACTAAAGAAGCTATCTATCTTGAAGAAGGGCATATGGCAACTATATCTTTAGAAAAGGGTGTCGAAATTCGTTCCATAGAAAGCAATGAGAGAGTAAATTCTGTGGTTCAAGAACTTAAATTGAGCTTAGAACAGATAGAGAAAGGAGGTTACGAACATTTTATGTTGAAGGAGATTTTTGAGCAGTCAAAATCTATTCACGATACGATGAGAGGTCGTCTCTTGGTTGATGAGGGTATTATCAAGATGGCTGGGATTTGGGACCATTTGGAGCGATTCCGAAATGCGGAGAGAATAATCATTGTTGCTTGTGGTACATCTTGGCACGCAGGTCTCATAGGGGAGTATCTCATAGAGGAATATGCAAGAATCCCTGTTGAGGTAGAGTACGCTTCGGAGTTTAGATATAGAAATCCAATTATTACAAACAAGGATATTGTAATAGCTATTTCTCAGTCAGGAGAGACAGCCGATACGATGGCAGCCATTAAACTTGCTAAGGAAAGAGGAGCATTTGTCTTTGGTATATGTAATGTAGTAGATTCTTCTATTGCGAGATTTTCAGATGCGGGGGCTTATACTCACGCAGGGCCAGAGATAGGAGTTGCTTCCACAAAGGCATTTACGGCTCAACTTACGATTTTGTCATTGTTGGCTCTTAAATTAGGGAAACATAATGGAAATCTTAGTAATTTAGATTTTATGAAATTAATTACCGAGTTAGATGCTATACCAAAGAAAATAGAAAAGGTATTAGAATCTACCCACGAATATGTAAAATCAATTGCTAAGAATTTCGTAGAATCTCCAAACTTCTTGTATTTGGGTAGAGGATACAATTTCCCAGCAGCATTAGAAGGAGCATTGAAATTAAAAGAGATTTCTTATATCCATGCAGAAGGTTATCCCGCAGCCGAAATGAAACACGGGCCTATCGCCTTGATAGATGAAAATATGCCAATCGTAATCATCGCTCCGAAGAAAGGACACTACGATAAGATTGTAAGTAATGTTCAAGAAATAAAAGCGAGAAAAGGACAAGTAATCGCCGTAGTAAATAAGGGAGATGAGCAAGTTTCTTCAATGGCAGATTATATCATTGAAATACCTGAAACTTCCGAGTGCTTCTCTCCAATCGTTGCATCAATTCCGTTGCAATTATTAGCATATTATATCGCTATTTATAGAGGAGCTAATGTAGATCAACCAAGAAACTTAGCAAAATCTGTAACCGTAGAGTAAGATAGATTTAATTGTGAATTTGGTATTGTAAATATCAGATTTACAATTGCTTATTATAAAACGAAACTCTTTAGAGAATGATTGATAATCTAAGGGATTTTATGAAAAATAAAAATTTATGAAATAATCCGACAAAAAAATCGTTAGAAGAGTTGTTAGAGTAAAAAATATTCATACAAAAAATTGAAAAGTTTTAGAATGAAAAACATATTGCCAGTACTATTTTCTGCATCTATTGTTGCAGTATCTTGTTCCTCAGGTGGAGCAGGTGGCTCATTTGGAAAACCAAAGACACGAGGAGAAATAATACCGAGAGAAAAGACTCAGTCTTTCGTTGCTGAAAGACCTTATGGGATGGTAGCAATACCTGGTGGTTCGTTTGTAATGGGTCTTGCTGACCAAGATATGACGAATACCCCAGAGAAAGCTCCTCTGAAAACCGTAACGGTTTCTTCTTTCTTTATGGACGAATCTGAAACAACCAACGCCGAGTATCGTTTCTTTGTAAATTATGTAAGAGATTCCATAGCAAGAACTTTACTTGCCGAAGCAGTGGGAGATGATAGTCCATATGCTTACCAATCAAAGAAAAACGCTACGGCAACTCCTTATCAAGAGTTCTTAGATGGACAAGGTGGAAGAGATGGTAACCGAGAGGGTAAGAAATTAGATTATTCGGCACCATTGTATTGGAATACCAATGACTACCCAAATGTGGAGTATGCGGAAATTGTAGAATCTATGTATCTCCCTGCAGAAAAACGAATCAATAATGAAAGAGTGATTGATTGGTCTAAAATAAAATATGCATATCAATGGGAAGATGTAGAATCTGCTGTGAAGGATAAAAATAGAGATGCTTCTTATCTTAAAAAAATGAGCATAGCTGTATATCCTGATACTACCGTATGGTTGAAAGACTTTAATTATGCATACAATGAACCTCTTTACGATGGGTATTTTTGGCATTCTGCATATAAAAATTATCCAGTGGTAGGTGTTACTTGGGAGCAGGCAAGGGCTTATTGTAATTTTAGAACAAAATTTAAATCTGACTATAATCAGAGTCAGAAAAAGAAAAAACAAAGAGCAATGGCTTTCCGCCTACCAACAGAGGCCGAATGGGAATATGCAGCACGAGGCGGTAAAGAAAATGCTACTTACCCTTGGGGAGGACCTTATTTAATTGATGATAGAGGTTGCTATCTTGCAAACTTTAAACCAAAAAGAGGGTCTTATATAGAAAATGAGAGAAAAGGAACCTATACCTACACTGCTCCTGTAAAAAAATTCCCTAAAAATGGATTTG
>CAKAOY010000103.1 GCA_916710115.1 uncultured Bergeyella sp. | reverse complement strand
CAAAGAGGAAACAATAGAGTTGAAACATGCAGGTATTTCAAAGAATATAAAAATTAGTTTTGAGGGTTTGATATCTGTTATTCAGTATGTTATAGATAATAAAGAAGGAAATGTCTCAGGGCTTTTGGAGAGAAATTATACGATAGAAGAAGCCTGCCCAACTTGTAATGGAATGAGATTGAGAGAAGAGAGTCTTAGCTTTAAAATTGATGGGAAAAATATTGCCGAAATATCAGCAATGAGCCTATTAGACTTGATGGAATGGTTGGGTGGTTTGCAGGATAAATTTTCGGAAAAGAATAAAATTATTGCCTATGAGATATTGAAAGAGATACAGGGGCGGTTGAAATTTTTATTGGATGTAGGATTGGGGTATTTGAGCCTTAGTCGTAGTTCTCGAACTTTGTCTGGCGGTGAAAGTCAGCGAATTAGATTAGCAACGCAGATAGGCTCTCAGTTGGTGAATGTTTTATATATACTAGATGAGCCGAGTATTGGGCTACACCAAAGAGATAACGAACGATTGATAAACTCACTGAAAAATCTTCGTGATATAGGGAATTCTGTATTGGTGGTGGAGCATGACAAGGATATGATTTTGGAGGCTGATGAAGTAATGGATATTGGCCCTAAGGCAGGTAAATATGGGGGAGAAATCCTCTGGCAAGGACGCCCAAAAGACTTGAAAAAAGCAAAAACTATAACAGCAGAATACCTCAATGGAAAACGAGCAATAGAAATACCAAAAGAAAGGAGAGTAGGAAATGGAAAATCTATCATCTTAAAAGGTGCTGTGGGGAATAATTTGAAGAATGTAACCTTAGAGGTACCTCTTGGTAAGTTGGTGGTAGTATCAGGAGTTTCTGGAAGTGGGAAATCGTCTCTAATTAATGGAACATTATATCCGATTTTGAATAAACATTTCTATCGTGCTGTGAAAGAACCATTGCCATATCACTCCATCGAAGGATTAGAAAATATAGATAAAATAGTAGATGTAGATCAGACTCCTATTGGGCGAACACCACGCTCCAACCCTGCTACTTATACTGGTGTTTTTGGTGATATTAGAAATATTTTTGCAGAAATTCCAGAGGCAAAAATTAGAGGGTATAAGTCTGGAAGATTCTCGTTTAATGTAAAAGGAGGAAGATGTGAAACTTGTCAGGGAGGCGGTCTTAAAGTGATAGAAATGAATTTTTTGCCCGATGTATATGTTAATTGTGAGACTTGTCACGGAAAACGATTCAATAGAGAAACGCTGGAGATACGATACAAAGGAAAATCAATCGCCGATGTGTTGGAAATGACGATAGATGAGGCTACAGAGTTCTTCCAACCGATACCAAAAATTTATAATAAAGTAAAAACCCTGCAAGAGGTAGGGTTGGGATATATTACCCTTGGACAACAATCTACAACACTCTCGGGAGGAGAGGCTCAGCGAATAAAATTAGCTACGGAACTCGCTAAAAAACAAACAGGAAATACACTCTATATTCTTGATGAGCCTACCACAGGATTGCATTTTGAAGATGTGAAAATTTTAATGGAGGTCATTGATAAGTTGGTGAATCTGGGGAACTCATTCATCATTATTGAGCATAATCTCGATGTGATAAAGTTGGCAGATCATATTATAGATGTCGGCCCCGAGGGTGGACGAAATGGCGGACAAATCGTAGCTGAAGGAACTCCAGAAGAGATTATCAAAAATGAAAAATCCATCACAGGAAAATTCCTGAAAAAAGAGATGGAAGGGTAAGATAGAGTAAAACACTGCTAAAAATTATAAAAAGTAATCAAACAATAAATAATAAAAAAAATGAGAAAATTAGTAATTTCAATACTGAGTTTGGGAAGTCTATTTTTAGGAAGTTTTTCTCAAGCGCAGACAGAAACTTCTGGGAGAGAAGACTTGTATAGAGCTACTCATACTAAGGTTACCGAACTGAAACACACAAAGCTAAAAGTTAATTTTGATTTTAGTAAAGAAGAAATGAATGGGGAGGAATGGCTCACTGCATCACCGTATTTTTATTCATCGAATAATATTACCCTTGATGCCAAAGGAATGCTCATTCATAATGTTTCTTTGGAAAAAAATGGTAAGTTACAACCAGTTGAATATCAATATAAAAATAATATATTGAATATCAAGTTGGATAAAACTTATCAACGAAATGAAGACTATACACTCTACATAAAATATACAGCTCGACCAAATCAAGTACAAAGCGAGGATGGAAAAAGTATGGAAAAAGGGCTATATTTTATCAATCCAAAAGGTGAAAATCCATATATTCCGACACAAATATGGACACAGGGTGAGACAGAATCTTCCTCTGCATGGTTTCCAACGATAGATAAACCCAACCAAAAGACAACACAAGAAATATACATTAGTGTGCCAGATAAATTTGTAACCCTATCTAATGGACTATTGAAATCCTCTCAAAAAGATGGAAATATACGAACTGACCATTGGGTGATGGACAAGCGACATTCTCCATATTTATTCTTTATGGGTGTGGGTGAGTATGCTATCGTGAAAGATAAATGGAGAAATATAGATGTAGATTACTATGTAGAAAAAGAATATGAACCTTATGCAACACAAACTTTCGGGAATACACCCGAGATGATGGAGTTTTTCTCCAAATTATTGAAATATGACTTCCCTTGGGCTAAATATTCGCAAATTGTTGGACGAAATTTTGAAAGTGGAGCTATGGAAAATACTACTGCTGTAATCCACAATGAAAGTGCTAACTTAAAGGCGGGAGATTTGGCTGATGAAAATACTTGGGAAACTGTGGTTGCTCATGAGTTATTCCATCATTGGTTTGGAGATCTTGTAACAACTGAAAGCTGGGCTAATCTTACGGTTAATGAATCTTTTGCAAATTATTCCGAATATCTATGGTTAGAGCATAAATACGGTAAAGACGAGGCAGAGTATCATCTCAATAACGATATTAGTAGTTATATTCATACTAAAAAATCCCATTCTAAAAATTTGGTAAGATTTAATTATGACCATCGTGAGGATATGTTTGATAATGTTTCCTACAACAAAGGCGGATATATCCTCAATATGCTCAGAAATTACTTGGGCGATGAGGCATTTTTCGAGGGGATGCACCAATATCTAAAAGAGAATGAATATAATACGGGAGAGGCTCATCAAGTGAGGTTGGCCTTTGAAAAGGTTTCAGGGAAAGACCTTAATTGGTTCTTTAATCAATGGTATTTCGGTAGTGAGCACCCTATTGTACAGTCTGGAGTGTCATATAATCCTATTAAAAAAGATGTTTCTATCACGATTGAGCAAATAGGGATGCCTTTCCAATTTCCATTGAATATTGATATTTATGAAAAAGGAACTCCTAAACGAGTGAAAGTTTGGGTGGAGGCTAAGGAAAAGAATACCTTTACTTTTCCAGCGAATACGAATCCTGACTTCATCAATATTAATCCCGATGGACTTATATTAATGGAAAATAAGGATATAAAAACTGATGAACAACAAGAGGTTATTTTTGCGAATACTGCTGATTTCTATACTCGATACATTACCATAAGTAATATTGTAAGTAAGAAAACGAAGAATGTAGTAGATGTAAGAACCTTGGTAAAAGCCCTAAAAGATCCATCCTTCAGAGTAAGAAAATTGGCACTCACGGGAATAGACTTGAATAATCCGCTACACCTTAAATTAGCTCTTTCCGAAGTGGAAAAATTAGCACAAAAAGACACTAAAACATTAGTGAAAGGGCAGGCAATATTAGCATTAGCCAAAACGAAACGCTCCAAATATTTACCAATATACGAAAAAGGATTAATGGAAGTATCTAATTCCGTGAAGTCCGCCTCATTGGAAGGAATCATAGGCTTGAATCCACAGAAAATAAAGGAATATGCCGAAAAAATAGATTTAGAATCCGCTTCCGTAGAGGCTGCAAACAAACTCTTACCATCCATTGTAGAGTATAAAGTACAAAAATTATATCCTATCATCGGACAGGTAGTAGCATTTTATCCATTTATTGAAATGAATGACCCTAAATTAGGTGCTATTGCCGAGAAAGGTTTTAATTTAATAATGGAATCCAACGATGTGAAAGCAACGGAGGCTATTACGAAAATATTCCGAAATTACACATCAGTATTCAAGGAACCGCAAGTAAGAGGTATAATTGTGGAAATTCTCAAAAATGGACTTGCTAAAAAAGTGAAATTATTGAGAGAAAATCCACAATCCAACAGCCTTAATGTGCAAGTGGAAAGTATCCAAAAAGTAATAGACGAATATCAGAAATAATTATTCAAAAAAGGCTTTACAGAATATGTAAAGCCTTTTTTTTATTTGGTTAATTACTGAAAAAATCTTCTGTAAGTTTTTTATCTTTATCTAATCTTTGGATTAGTCCTTCTAAACTTTCAAATTTTATTTCTTCGTGAAGGAAATCTCTAAATTCCACACGAATTTTTTTACCATAAATATCTTGTCTAAAATCTAGAATATGGACTTCTATACTAATATTTTTTCCATTAACGGTAGGATTTGTTCCGATACTCAGCATCCCTTTAAATTTATAATTATCAATGAAAACATCTACGATGTAAGCTCCATTTTTTGGTAAAAGTTTGCAGTCTTCGACCCTAATATTAGCTGTAGGGTAACCAATAGTTCGCCCCAACTTTTTCCCATTGATTACTTCTCCTGATATGGCATAATGATAATTAAGCATGTTGTTAGCTTCCTGTATGTTAGAGTTTAGCAATGCATTTCGGATTTTGGTGGAAGAAATCGTTTGATGATGTAGGCTAAATGCATCAATTTGTTCCACTTGGTATCCTAATTCGCTAGATAGTTGTTTTAAAAGTCTAAAGTCTCCACTTTTGTTTTTTCCGAAAGTATGGTCGTGTCCGATGATTAGATATTTTACGTTGAGTTTTTTTACTAAAATTTCGCGGATAAAATCTTCACCTGAGATATTTCGAAAATTTTCATCGAAATTTTGAATAAATAAATTTTGGATATTAGCCTTGTCCAGAAGATATATTTTTTCGTCAA
>CAKAOY010000102.1 GCA_916710115.1 uncultured Bergeyella sp. | reverse complement strand
GTATCTATATGGAACGAAAAAAGGCTAAAATTAATTAAGATTATTATAAAGAAGTATTTGTCATTCTGAGAGAAAATTATATGAAATTCTTTTAGAATGACAAGTTTTTTATGAAAAAATATCAATTATAAATTTTTCAAATGAGATACTATTTTGTTTTTTTCGCTTTTATTTTTACCCAAATATTTGCTCAAAAGCAACCTACAAAACTTTCCCCAAGTAAAGAGCCGTTCTTTTTGCAAAATATTAATCAAAAACAGGAAGAAAAAGTAAAACATATCCATTCGGATACCTTTGGTGTGAGCAAGAATAAATTTGATGGTAATCCGCATTTTTCTGGAAATGTGATATTTACGCATCAAGGCTCTACGCTTATGGCAGATGAGGTTATCCTCTATCAAGAAGAAAATTTTGTAAAAGCTTTTGGGAATGTAAAACTCCAAAATGCCGATGGTTCTATAATTACTGCTGATGAAATGGAATATGATGGGAATACCGAGCGAGGCATAGCACGGAAAAATGTAGTACTCACTGACCCAAAACAGACTATTAATACCAATATTTTGTATTATGATAGGAAAACTAATCAAGCATATTTTAATACAGGAGGGACAATTAGAGATTATCAAGGAAGCGTAATGTATACAAAATCTGCTACCTATGATATTGGAGCGAAAGAAATAGACTTTACGGGAAATGTGAGAATTGACAATCCTAAGTATATTTTGGAAGGAGCGAATATAAAGCAAAATCAGCAGACGAATACGGCTCATTTTTCGGGGGCAACTACGATTTTTGATAAGAAAAATCCCAGAAATAAAGTCTATACAGAGCAGGGAAGTTTTAACCAAAGTACCAATGAAGTTTTTCTGAATAAAAATTCAGTGATTTATTATAATAATAAGAAATTAACGGGTGATAGACTTTATTTTAATAGGAATACTAATTTTGGCAAAGGAGATGGAAATATTACCCTTGATGACCCTTATGAAAATCGCTATATCAAGGGAGGATACGGAGAAATTTATCAAGATAAAGACTCTGCAATGGTTACCGACAAACCCTATGCGGTGAAGATTCTGTCCAAAGACACAATCTATTTTTCTGCGGAAAAATTTATTACTTTTCAAAAAATAGATAAGAAAACCCAAACAAAAAAAAGTTACCTAAGAGCCTATAAAAGAGCAAGATTTTTTAAATCTAATGCACAAGCAAGAGCGGATTCTATCAGTTTTGATGAGACCGATGGTGTCTTGCATTTTAGTATAAAACCTATTCTTTGGAGTGGTGAAAAGCAGGTAACAGGCGATAAGATTGAGGCCTATTTCAATACTAAAAATGAGAATATAGATAGCTTGAAAGTAATTGGTAATGCGATGGCAATTTCAAAATCCGATTCCTTGAATTTAAAAGATGAGTTTGACCAAATCAAAGGTCGTCGAATGATAGTCATTTATGAAGAAAATCAAATAAAAAAAGCAAAAGTAATTGGGAATGCACAAGCCATTACCTATGCTGATGATATTAATGAAAAGACCAATAAAAAGGAAAGGATAGGTGTGAATCTATCCACTTGTGGGGAGATTGTAGCTGATGTTGAGGAGCGAAAAATACAAGTTGTGTCATGTAATATTGGTGCAAGTATGGAGACTTATCCAATGAGTTTTATCTCAAAAGAAAAACGATTTTTTCCAGATTTTAATTGGAATACCAAAGATAGACTTCGCAGGTGGCAGGATATTTTCTTTGATAGTCCAAATTATGAAGAAATAAAATACACTTCGGATAATACCCTCTATGAAAATGCACAGCGAGAGTTAAATAATAAAAAAGCAAAAGAAGAATCAACCCGTCCAAAGAGGAAAAAGAAATGATAATCAGATAGATAAGGTGCAATGGAATGATTATATTTGTTTTATAAGTAATTTATATATTAAAAATTTATCCTTTGGACTTCTTCTTTGATAATAATTAAAAAAAGGACACTTTTTGAGTGCCCTTTTTTGTTGATTAATCTTCTTGCTCTACTTGGAAGACCTCTCGTTTCTTTTTATTGTTTTCTATTTTATCTCCTTTTTTGAAATTATAGGTCAAAGAAAGTTGTATTTGGCGAGGCTCTCGTCTCATATAAGATTCGCGGTAGGCATTTGCTGAGTAGGTATAAACTTCACGAGCATTTGTGTTGAATATATCCTTAATATTAAATGATATAGTAGCATTACCTTTCAAAATCGTTTTTGTCAGAGCAAAGTCTATAGTATAGGTTGTGAGGCGGTGTTGATATTCCGTTTTTATGCCTCCTTTGTACATTCCTTGTAATTGCAAACTAAGTGTTTTATCTACTTTGAAGGTTGTGCTTAGTCGCCCTCGGCTGGTCATTCCCTCTCCTTTGAAAGAAGCCAAGCGATTTACATAATTGCCACTTGAATCCCTCGTGCGGTAGGTAGTATCTCCATCAATATTGTAGTAGGAAACACTGATATTTCCCATAAGTCTCCACCAAGGTAGCAAATCGGCAGAGAAATTCAGGTCTAAACCATAATCTTTTCTTGTACCGAGATTAATAGAAGTGGTATAAAATACATTGGTAGATTCGTCTTCTTGATAGGTCAGTTTTTTTACATCATCGGTTTTATAGCGATAGTAGAGGGTTGGGTTTATTGTGAGCCTCTTTTGCTGTATGGCGTATCCCACCTCGTAGGAATGCACATAGGATGGATCTAAATTTTGATTTCCGAGCATAATATTTTGGTTATCAGCAATAGAATGATAAGGAATAAAATATAAACCTTTTGGGCGGTCTATTCTTCTAGAATAATTCACTAAAATTTGGTTATTCTTACCTAAATCATAACTAAGATATACGGACGGAAATAGATTATTGTAGTTTTTTATTTTGTCTAAAACATTACCATCTCGCTGATTTTCATAGTTAATATTAATATGAGAATGCTCATTTCTTAGCCCTAATTGATATCCAAAGTTCCCAATTTTAGATTTGAACTGAACATATATAGCATTGAACATCTCCTTATAGATGGTGTTGTTCGTATATTCGGGAATATTATTGAATGTTTCGCTACCGATTTTTTCTTGTGCTAAATTAATCCAATGATTGTTGTCTCTATCAAATCTATATCCTGCTTCCAGTTTAGAGATATCTCCGATGGGAAGTTCGTAATCTATTCCTGCAAATATTTTTTTATTTTTATTTGTCTGGTCGGTGTAGGTCCTTAATTCGCTTAAGGTAGGGGAGAGTGGATTGGCCACAAAGTTTCTATCAAAAGAATTGTTAGACTCTTGATTGATGTTTGTTGTGTTGGTTCTGTCGTTTTGTTGGTAACTTGCTGAAAATGATATTTTATGACCATTATCATTGAATTTATGGTCAAGTCCTAAATCTCCTTGCCAGGAAATATGTCCCTGATTTTCTGTGCTATTTCTTAGTGAGTACGGATTAGCGAGCGTTGTGTTGTTGTAGGTATATTGATAGTCGTTGGTTCCTTCTCCATTTACATTAAAGATTCTCAGTGTGGTCGATGCATTAATAGAAGTTTTGTTGCTAATATCATATACAAATCCTGTAGAAGCATTGAATGTGCTTATTTTATCCGTATCTTGGCCGTTTTGTAGGGCTTTTAATAATTGATTAGGCGTATTTTTATCCGTATAGAAATTATTATTTCGGCTAATGGCTTGGGACTTTTTGTAACTACCACCACCATTTATGAACCAAGAGAAATCTCCCTTTTTCCAATTGATGTTAGCATTGATGTTTGTGGTAGGTAGATAGCCGACCATACCCACGACATTCCCACTGAGTCCTGCTGTTTTGTTTTTCTTTAAAATAATATTAAGGATTCCTGCTGTCCCCGATGCTTCAAATTTAGAAGAAGGGTTTGTAATTACTTCAATTCTGTCAATTTGGTCAGAAGGTATCGATTGTAATGCCGTAGTGCTATCATCAATACCAAACATTGCCGACGGCTTCCCATTGATGAGGAATTTCACATTAGATGACCCTCTCATAGATACAGAACCATCGGTGTCTATATCCACTGATGGTACATTTTGTAGTACATCGTGGAGGCTTCCCCCCTTACTCAATAGGTCAGAGGATACATCATAGGTCTTCTTGTCTAGCTCTACCTTGTAAGGTTTTTTAGCAGTTGTAGAAATAGTAACAGCTTGAATATTAGTGGTCTTTTGAGTGCTGTTGGCTACTATTACAAAATTTTTATGCTTATTTTTATTGCTGATGGTGGTCTCCTGCTGGAAATCATCAAAATCAATTGCCTCTATCTTTACAATATATTTTCCACTGATGAGGTCCAGTTGATAGTTTCCATTCTCATCGGAGAGGGTTGCGTTGCTAATAGATTTATTATCAATGTTTTCAAAGGTAATTGAAGCGTATGGGATAGGATTATTTTGTGTATCGGATATTTTTCCACTGATATTTTCTTTATCTTGTGCAAAGGACAAACTGGCCATTCCAAAGACCAACGTGAGTCCTAAAGTTCTCTTTTTAATAATCGTTGAAAATTCTGTCTTCATAAAATTTACTTATATTTTTTTTGATAAAATTTTCAGATAAAAGTTAAATATAGTATGAAAAAAAATATCAGTAGAAAAGAATTATGCATTGTTTTAGTATCTCATAATTAAAGTTTTATGTAGAAAAAGTTGTGGGATAGTAAGATAATATTTTTTTATTTTTTCCTTATTTAATTAAAAATGCTTACATTTGCAATATAAATTTTAATTTTAAAAAAATGGCAGAATATACTTTTCGTGAAGTAATTGCTCAGGCAATGAGTGAGGAGATGAGAAAAGACGAATCCATCTACCTTATTGGAGAAGAAGTAGCAGAATATAACGGTGCATATAAGGCATCAAAAGGTATGTTGGCTGAGTTTGGTCCAAAAAGAATAATAGACTCCCCAATTGCAGAGCTTGGTTTTGCAGGTATCTCGGTTGGTGCAGCTATGAATGGTAATAGACCTATCGTGGAGTTTATGACTTTCAATTTCTCTCTTGTAGGTATAGACCAAATCATCAACAATGCAGCAAAAATTCGTCAAATGAGTGGTGGACAATGGAATTGC
>CAKAOY010000101.1 GCA_916710115.1 uncultured Bergeyella sp. | reverse complement strand
TTTTTCTTGATTTAATAGCATCGCGAATTAACCCCTCAGACGAAATAAACTCCGAGTACATCAAATCTGCTCCATGTAATTTGCATAATCTCCTAAATGGTGGATCACTAACATCTTCCATCGGTGCTAAAAGTAGCGGATAATCAGGAAGTTCTATATTTCCAATCTTTATCATAGTCAGCAAATGTACGGATTTTTTTATATTCTTATCACTAAAATATTTTTAAAAACTCCTCTGCTCTGGTCATCAAGTATAAAATAATTTAGAATCGATATTTATTATTAATCCATTCTTTTCGAATTAAATAAATTAACTATTGATAATCAATAACTTATACACTAATTGTTTTCTTCTATACTTCAAATAGTGTTTTATTAATAAATTTATCCTTAATTTTGTACATTATTTTTCTAACAAATGGAAAATCTTACAAAAGAACAAAGTACGCTTACCAATAAACCGAAGTGGATTCGTGTAAAACTTCCTACGGGAAAAAAATATAGAGACCTCCGCTCTTTGGTGGATAAATATAAACTTAACACTATTTGCCAAAGTGGTTCTTGTCCTAATATGGGAGAATGCTGGGGTTATGGGACAGCTACCTTTATGATTTTAGGAAATATCTGTACCCGAAGTTGTGGTTTTTGTGGTGTAAAAACGGGCAGACCGCTAGATGTTAATTGGGATGAACCAGAAAAAATTGCTCGTTCTATCAAATTGATGAAAATCAAGCATGCAGTACTCACTTCTGTAGATAGAGATGACTTAAAAGATATGGGGTCTATTCTTTGGGCTGAGACAGTGAACGCGGTTCGTAGAATTTCTCCAGGTACTACAATGGAAACGCTCATACCCGATTTTCAAGGAGTTACAAAAAATCTTGATAGATTGGTAGAGGTAGCACCAGAGGTAATTTCTCATAATATGGAAACAGTGGAAAGACTCACAAGAGAAGTGCGAATCCAAGCGAAATATCAACGAAGCCTTGATGTACTAAAATACCTAAAATCAGCAGGGCAAAGACGTACAAAAACGGGAGTAATGCTCGGCTTAGGCGAGGAGAAAGATGAGGTATTCCGTACGATTGAGGATATCAGAAATGCCGATGTAGATGTAATCACCTTAGGTCAGTATCTCCAGCCAACACGAAATCACTTACCTGTGAAAAAATTCATTACACCGGAGGAATTCGAAGAATTTGGTGAGTTTGCAAGAAGTTTAGGATTCCGCCATGTGGAAAGTTCACCATTAGTAAGGTCTTCTTACCACGCAGAAAAACATATACATTAAAATAACACAAAATTAAATGAGTTTTTTAGATTTAGCAAAGAATAGATATACTACAAAAACCTATTCTGATAAAAAATTGATGCAAATAAGATAGAGGAATTAAAGGAAATCCTTAGATTAAGTCCATCTTCTATCAATTGCCAGCCATGGCATTTCACTTTTGTAGGTAATCCAGAAGTGAAAGAAAAATTGGCAAAAGTATCTTTTGTCAATGAACAAAAAATACGGGAAGCAAGCCATTTAGTAGTATTTTCGGTGATTGATAACTTAGAAAAATTTGAAGAATTTATCACAAATAATCTACATCCATTGGCAGTAGATTATTACAAAAATGCTATAAAATCACGAGGAAATGAAGTAGCGAAGTATTGGCTAGAGAAGCAAGTTTATATTTCATTAGGATATTTTCTAACAGCTTGTGCAAGTGAGGGAATAGACTCTACTCCTATGGAGGGACTTATAGGTAGCGAATACGATAAAATTCTGAATAACAATGGCTATCGTACATTATTTGCTGTAGCAATAGGCTATCGTAATGAAGAAGACAGTAACCAGCCATATATCACTCCAAAGTCTCGTCTTCCATTGGGGGATATCATTTCGGAAATTTAGACTGAATTTTATTTAAAATAGAAAAAAGAGGTATGAAAATCATACCTCTTTTTTACTATTCATTACGATATTCCATATTTCTTAATTTTGGATTAAAGATTGCTACTATCAAGGCAATGAGTAGCGTCATACTACCACCAAAGACTACCGACCTTGCAACACCTAAAATCTTAGATGCTACCCCACTCTCAAACTGCCCCATTTCGTTACTTGACATTATAAATATAGAATTGACACTCAGTACTCTACCTCTAATTTTATCAGGTGTCTTTAGTTGGATAATCGTTCCACGAATTACAACAGAAATACCATCAAACATACCACTAAGCATCAACATAAAGAAAGATATCCAATAAATTTCTGATAATCCAAAGCCGACAATACAAAATCCAAAGCCGAATATCGTAGCCAATAGGATTTTCCCCTGATGTCTTTGTAAAGGTATAAAAGACAAAGTAATAATTATCAGCATAGAGCCAATATCCGAAGCTGCATTGAGCAATCCAAAACCTTTTGCTCCAACTTTTAAAATATCTGTCGCAAAGGCAGGAATCATCGCTACAGCACCACCAAATAACACAGCAAACATATCCAAACACAACGCTCCCAAAATCTCTTTCGTATTATAGATATATAAGATTCCCTCTTTTAGACTTTCCATTAATTTCACCTCATTTTTATTATGTTCTGATGGTTGTTTATCTAATGTTGAAAAAAAAGATAATGCTATAAACATCAATAAAATAATAACCAATAAGGTATATTTAACCCCGATGAAGGAAATCAAAAGGCCACCAACAGCATGGCCACCAACAGATGCAGTGAGGAAGGTCGCTTGATTTAAGGTAATAGCATTTGGTAATACTTCTTTACTCACAATTTTTGGTATCATTGCAGGAAGTATTGGCCCTAAGAAAGCCCTACAAAACCCCGTAAAGAAAATAATTCCATAAATTAAAAAAGCTATTATAGGACTACTAAATACCTCCTTACCAAAAAAAGTTATCGCATAAGTTTTCTCTAAAAATCCCCAAGAATCCGCATTAAAAGCCAATAAACACAGCCCTCCAATGAGGAAAATATAAAGTCCATTAATAGACAAAAGCATCTTCCGTTTCTCATTCATATCTACCATGTGTCCAGCATATAAAGCCGACGAAATGGCAGGAATAACCTCCGAAAGACCTATTACTCCAATAGCAAAAGGATTTTTCGTAATTTGATAAATCCACCAACCGAGGAGAGTTCCCAGCATACGAAAACCCAATATAAGCGAAAAACGACCTATCAATAATCGCCTAAATTGTAGATTTTGTAATGTTTTTAATGGTGTTAGTGAAATCATAATTCTTCTGATTCTTCTATTAATTTTACATATGTTTGATATCTAGTTTCTGATATTTCCCTATTATTAATACCTTGTAAAACCGAACATTTAGGCTCGTTAAGATGCAAGCAATTATGAAATTTACAGTCTCTTCCCTTCCTAAATATCTCAGGAAAAAAATGCTGAATTTCCTCTTTTTTTACATCAATCATAGCGAATTCTCTTACTCCAGGTGTATCTATCACCGAGCCTCCAAAATCCCAAAAATACATATGAGCAAAAGTCGTGGTATGTTTTCCCTTCAGATGAGCATCAGAAATATCCCCTATACGAATATCAAGATTTGGTTGGAGTGTATTTACCAAAGTAGATTTTCCACACCCTGAATGACCAAAAAATACGGATACATTATTTTTTAAATGGTCTTTCAAGATATCTAAATTAACCTTTGTAACGGAGGAAATTTTCAGTACGGAATATCCTATTCTTTCATACTCTAATAATTTATTTTCAATCAAAGAAAGTTCTTCATCAGACAAAGTATCTATCTTATTAAGCAAAATAAGAGGTTTTATATTGTAAGCCTCGCAACAAGCCAAAAACCTATCTAAAAAACCGAATGAAGTCTCTGGATATTTTAATGTAAAAATAAAACACGCCAAGTCTATGTTAGACGCAATGATATGGGATTCTTTTGATAAATTGACCGACTTACGAATAAGATAATTTTTCCGTGGCTCAATCTTAGTAATCCAAGCAATATTATCTTGCTCCAACTGAAATTCTACAAAATCTCCTACCGACAGTGGATTTGTCAATCTGCTTTTCAGTAGTTTGAATTTTCCTCTAATCCTCGCTTCGTAAATAATCTGTGTGCTAAGCTCTTTTACATGATACCAGCTCCCCGTAGATTTGATAACTAAACCTTTCAATATATATCTTTTTATTTCATTATTTTATTCTGAACCTCTACTGATTCCTCGTGAATTGCTTTAAATACTTTTTCCACAAAGTCTTGTGAAAGTCCAATTTCATTCGCCTTCAAAGTGGCATAATCTGTAATTGTTTTCCATCTATCTGGTTGAAAAATAGTAAGGTTATTTTCCTTTTTTAAAACACCAATTTTCTGAGCAACTTTCATCCTATTTGCCAATAAATCAATCAGTTGAGAATCTATATCCGAAATGAGCATTCGATGTTGTTCAAGTTGTTCCTCATATCCAAAAATATTGGTATTTCGCACTTTTAAATTTCGAATGATATTTGCTAAAACCTCAGGGGTAATCTGCTGTGAAGCGTCAGACCACGCCAAATCGGGAGTACAATGTGTCTCTATCATCGCTCCTTGATAACCCAAATTAAGTGCCTCTTGGGTAATATCCGCCAGCCCTATCCTATTCCCACAAATATGGGATGGGTCTATAATCATCGGGATATTAGGAAACTGATTTTTGAAATCCAATGCAATTTGCCAATTCGGCATATTTCTATATTTCGTTTTTTGGTAGGTAGAAAAACCACGATGTATCACTCCTATATTTTTTATCCCTTGTCCAATAAGTCTCTCCAAGGCTCCTATCCATAGCGGTAGATCAGGATTTACAGGGTTTTTCACCAAAATAATCTTGTCGGTACCTCTCAGGGCATCGGCAATTTCCTGTACGGTGAATGGATTAACTGTAGAACGAGCTCCTATCCACAGAATATCCACATCAGCTTTTAAACATGCTTCTATATGATGAACATTAGCGACTTCTGTAGCAATTAAAAAACCAAATTCGTCTTTTACTTTTTTTATCCATGATAATCCAATTTCTCCAACTCCTTCAAAGCCATTAGGTTTTGTACGCGGTTTCCAAATACCTGCTCTAAAAATAGGTACTCCCACTTCAGTCTTT
>CAKAOY010000100.1 GCA_916710115.1 uncultured Bergeyella sp. | reverse complement strand
CCATATTTCTGACTTATTATCTATAAAATATTGAGTAATAATCGGTTGTAAATACTATTTTAATTTCTTTCATATTAAGATTAATTTTCCCACTTATTGCCGAAGTTTTAAACTCTTGGGATTGATTAACATCACTTTGGGCAATGATGCCGACCATTTCTCCTGTTCGGAGTGCTGCGATTTTCCCAGCAGGTATCATTGATTCCATTTTTTCATTGATACTGGTCGTTGTTCCTTGATTAGAAATGGATTGAGAATAACTTTTTTGCTTAATTTTCCCAAAAATCTTTTCCAACCATTCCAAAGTGTTTTTATCTCTTGCCGAACCACTTAAAATATTTCCGATAATTGAAGAGATAGTTTCTCCCACTTCTTTTTTATAAAACTGCCTTAATTGAGGGATTTCTTGAAGTCCGAGCATTACGGCTACTTCATTTGACCTTGCCGTAGCAATTACATTGTCTATTTTGTGAATGTAAATCGTAGGAAACTCATCGGCAATAATGCCAGAAGGAAGATTTCCTTTATCATTGATTAACTTCAAAGTTCTATTTAAAACCGCTGAATAGAGAGCCGAGTTAATATCTTGTGTAGCAGGATTAGAAGCCAAAATCATTATACTTGGATTGTCTTTATCAGAGATTTTTAGTTCCACTTCATCGCCACTGAAAACCCAATAACTCTCTTTTGTTGCCAACCTTGAAAGGAAAATTTTCAGTGTTCCGACTTGTCCTTCCAATTGGTCAAATGCCTTATTATCATAAGCAGATTTGAATGGAGAGAGAAGCGAAGCCAACTCATCGTGTTCAAACAAAGTATCAAAGATTTCTTTGTAAGACCTATTCATAAAAGACAACAAATGCGGTAAAGAAGAGAATTTCCCATTTTCATAAGTAGCGAAGAAATAAATACAAGAGGAAAGGAAGTTGATAGCCGATTGGGTAAAGAACTGGTCTGAACCACCACCAGCACTTGAACCGCCTTTTTGTAATGCAGAAACCATACTTTCCGCCATTTCTTGGGCATCTGCCAAAGTCTTGATATATTCCTTTTTTAGTGGATTTACCCTTTTGGATTTTTCCACTTCATTGAGATTGATAACCACAAAATTATGCTTGTAATCTTTATCATTTTTCTTTTTGATAAGATAATGATAATAAGCGATTTGCCCTAAATCTGGAAATTTAAAATCATAAATACAGAGCGAAAAACCTTTATTTACCATTTGTCTAATAGCAGGATTTATCACGCCAAAGGACTTACCAGAGCCAGGTGTTCCGAGAACCAAAGTTCCTCTAAATGGATCGATATTTATCCAGCCGTTATTGGTCTTTTTATTGTATCTGAATAGATAAGGAATATTTACAGAAGTATCGGTATTGACTAACTCTCTATTTTGGTCAAAAGACTCTTCTTCTACATTCCACCTATCATTTCCCATTTTGGTTTGCATATATTTGGAAATAGCATCAGCCCCTGTTTGAGTAATTGCCACTCCGCTAAAAGATAAAAGAACATAAAAAATTTGAGCCAAATTAAAATTTTGAATACTTGTCCCAGCAGGAAGTGGTGCGTTTAACTGAAAAAATAGAGCAGAAAACACCAACAAAAGCCCAATAGCAATCGGTAAAATAATATGTTTTGTAATGTTTAAATCCGTTTTTTTCTTTGCCTTTGTTCCACTTGCAACGATAGCCACCAATATGAGTGTTGCAATTTTTGCATTCATTGGCGGAAAGAAAATATTCATCTTACTAAACGAAGTCAGCAATTTGGAAACCACTGGAATTTCTGCATTGGTATAAAACAAACACAGGCAGTCCATTATAACCATTCCATAAACGGCTTTTTGCAAAAAATCGTAAAGTTTTATTTGGTGCTGTTGTTCTTGCATAATTCTTTATTTTTATTATTAATAGGATATTTGGAAATTTTAAAATGTATCAGCATTGAGGACATCAGAATATTTTATTTTCATTTCAAGAGTTCTTCCAGAGATTTGTTCTTCAAAAAATCTAATGTTAAATACTTTGGAATTTGGGAAAGTGAATTTTTTGAAGACATAGATATTTCTAAATGTTTTTCCAATTTTCTTTGTTCCATAGAGTTTAAATAGCGGTTTTACTTCAATGGATTGATTGTTAGTGGCTTTAAATATTTTCTTATCCTCAATGGAGAAAATCATTCCGTCAATATCGTAAGGTAAATTAGATTTGTTTTCAATGGAAATATCCATAAAGATATAATCTTCAACCACATAGACATTATTCAGTTGCATAAGCATTTTAAGGTCTTCGGATTTTCTTATAGGTCTTTTGTCCGATTTTTTCTGATTAATGATATTAAGGGAAAGATTTCTCAACTCAAAGGCGGAAAATCTCACTTTTGGAAATTCCAATGGTTGCATATCTTCGGCTTGGATATGGATATTAGATTGAACATTGGGGTTGAATTTTTCTCTCCAAATGATTTTATATTGAGCCATAAAAGATTGCCCTACAATGGTAATAATTCCCACTTCATCACCATTTTTAAACTCTGTTTTAAGTTCTTTTTTTTCAATTTTAGAGTCTGAAACTTCATTTTTTCCAATTTTCACTCTTGCGATGTTTTCTGTTGGTAAATCTCCGATGAGATTTTGGTTGGACAAATCCACAAACTGAATAGGCTCTGGCGAAATGATATGAATATTGACCCCATCAGACATATTGATGGTCGGTAAATCTCTTAATTTGATTTCTTTGGTTTCCGTTTGAGCCTTGATTTGGGTAAGTGGTAGGCTGAATATCGCTAATGCTAAAAATAGGTTTTTCATTTTATTATTGATTTTCTTTAAGTTGTTGGTCATTAATTAAATACACATAAGAATTATACTTCAATTTTACTTTATTTTGTCGGATTAAGTTGGCAATTGTTCTTGAAGTAGAGGAAAAAGCTTTGGAAAAGAAACTGGTAAAGAAGCCTTCTCCACTGCTATCCATATTCGTTCCTTGCACGGAATTTTGTCCCAGTTCTCTCATCATTTCTCTGAAAGCAGAGTGCGGAACATACAGCCCTTGAATACCATCTACATCATAGATAGTAAGATTGATTGGTAGAATATTGCCATTGTTCAGCACGGAAACAATGTTCAAATTCACTCTTTGCATTTGGAAACCGTTTATTTGTCCGCAGAGAATTGCCCCTTTATCAATTTTATGTTTTCCTACATAAATATTTTCCAATAGCCTAAATCTAATTCTGCTACCTAAATACACTTTCAGATTTTCATCTATGACGGCTTTAATGAAATTATCTTCTTTTTCTTTGGTAATAGAATTGAATTGATTGTTAAGCCTTGCCTTATTCACGGTGAGAGTGCTGTTTAGGAAAGCCTCCATTTTTTCTTTATTCTTCTTTAATCTTTTTTCAGCCAATGCTCTTTGCCTGTATTCGGGGTTTTTGTTTTGTTCCAAAGAGTCTAATAAAAGCATTTGTTCTCTCATCATTTTGATAGGATTTTCTTCATCTTTTATTTTTTCCTCTTTATTTTGAGAATAGTTTTTATTTCCACTTTCTCCACTATCAGAGGCTTCTTTATTGAGCATTCTGATAATCTCTGCCGACCTTTCGTAATCTTTGTCAGAAGAAGAAACATTATTATTAGATGGCGGTCTGAAATACTCATTATTTCTACCTAATCTGCTATTTTGCCTTTGTAATTGCTGTTCTTTTGCCCATTGTATAGAGTCTATATATCGTTTATCTTTTGCTGATAGCGTTTCATCATAAGTTTTGAGACTATCTTTTTCTTCATCTAAACCGCCAAGCATTGTTCTCTTATCGCCGTTTCCATAGAAAGCATCATACGCCTCATTTTTGGATAAAATTTGCTCTTTTGTTTCTCCGAGTCCAGTAGATAATTCTTCTTCTGTTTCCTTTTTTGGTTTGTCTTCCATAAAACTATTTACTTGATAAGCAATGTATAGCGTAGGTAAAAAGGCAATCAGCGGAATGATATATCTCGGCTGTTTCCAATTAATTTTCTTAAAATCCACCATTGTTCAGTTCGTTGTATTTATTCATTAAAAATTCTGCTCGTACGCTGTCTTCTTTTGTCATTTGACCGCTTTCTTTTTTGGTTCTCAATTCTTTCAGTTCGGAAAGGATTTCTTTACTTTCGTTTTCTTTGTTTTTTTCCTTTTCTTTTAGGACATCAATTTCCTGTTCGCTTTTGGTCTGAATACTTGGTATTTCCATTGAACTATAATAGTTTGGTGGATAGTAAAAGTCTCGCCACAAAGAGAATAGAAAGAATGCCACAAGGACGAACATAGAATAGACATAAAACTTTTTAGGGTTTTGATAAATATTTTCTTTAATATCTAATACCTTATCTTTCAAGGATTTTTTCTCTAAATTTTCTACTTCTTCTTTCATTTTATTTCAGTTTTAATAGAATTTATCTTTTTCTGAAATCTCGGTATTATCAATAATTCTCCAATTTTTAAGCATTACGCCGTGAGGGTTGTTATTAGTTCTCATTATATCTTCAAATTTCCCTTCGGTAATTAATTTCCTTGTAATGAGTGCGGTTTTTCTATTGATAAATTGAGTTCCGTAGTAGGTGAATTTTTTCTCTACTTCATTGATTTTAATAGAGTCTGTTTTAATGGTTACCATAGAATTAGAAGATACCACTTGGTTGTAAAAACCATTTTCTTTAAGGTTGGTATATTCTTTTTTTCCACTATCATCAATGAGGTATAATGATTTTTCTACATTTTCTTTGATATAATCATTATCAGGTGGTAGTGTGAAAAATAGCCTGTGGAAAAGTTCCACTTGTGATTTATATTCCACAGGTCTATTGAGGAGTTCATCTACTTGCTTCACAAAGACTGGCACCCCATTATCAAGGATATACATACTTTTTCTTGATTCTCTAATATTCATATAGGTAAAGATGAGAACACTAATTACCATAATAACAGCACCAATAATGACAGCAAAAGATACTGACTTATTGATATTGATTTTTTCTTCTATACTTTTAACTAACATTTTATTATGATTTTTAATTTCGGTTTAAAATCTACTTGTTATTTTTTCCAAGGAGGGGTTATGCCACTTCTCCCCCATTGTTGTGAATATCGGCATAGGGCATAGACGATGAAAAGACGATA
>CAKAOY010000099.1 GCA_916710115.1 uncultured Bergeyella sp. | reverse complement strand
TCCGTAGGCTCCATCATTGCTACATTTTGGGCAAGTTCCCACAATGTATCGGTCGGCCAAAAACTCTCCTGCTTGCTCATCGAAATACTGTTCAGAAACTTCCTCTATAAAATCTCCATTATGATACATTTTGAGGAAAAATTCTTGGCTCACCTCATAATGTTTTTTGGAAGTCGTACGAGAGTATTCATCAAAAGAAATCCCTAAATCTTCAAAAGATTTTTTAATGATTTCGTGGTATTTATCTACTACATCTTGTGGCGTCACCCCTTCCTTTTTCGCTCTAATAGTGATAGGAATACCGTGTTCGTCAGAACCACAAATAAATGCTACATCTTTCCCCATTCTCCTTTGGAATCTGGCATATACGTCAGCAGGGATATACACACCCGCCAAATGCCCAATATGCACTGGTCCATTTGCATACGGCAAAGCAGCGGTAATCATCTTTCTTTTTGACATAATTTTGATTTTTTGCAAAGATAAAACTAAATTCGTAATATAAAAAATTGAGGATTAAAAGATTATACTACAAAAATCTCCCCTCATCCATCATCAATGCTTCCCTCCCTTAAATATTTTATATATATGCAAAATTGCTGGAAAAATAGCCTCCATAGACTCTGACGCCCCTTTTGTAGAACCAGGTAACGCCATCACGAGAGCCTCTCCTATGGTACCCACTACAGAACGAGAGAGCATAGAATATGGTGTTCTATCTTGTCCGTAGGCACGAATCTGTTCAGCAACCCCTGGTATTTCTCTATCAAGAAGTGGTTTAATAGCTTCGGGGGTTACATCTCGTTTAGACAGCCCCGTTCCACCTGTAATAATTACCAAATTTTTCCCTTCGCTAATCAATCTTTTCACATTAGATTGAATTTCCAAAATCTCATCTGGAATTATTTTATATTCTTGATTTTCAATGTTTAATTTTTCTAAATGAGCAATAATTGCCTTACCAGCCTTGTCCTCTTTTTTTCCTGCAGAAATTGTATCAGAACATACTATTACGGCCGATTTCACTCCTTCGGCAGTATCTTTTATATCAGATTTCCCACCTTTTTTATCTACTAATTTTATTGATTTTATTTCAATATTTTTATCAATAGGCTTCAGCATATCATACATCGTAAGGGCCACCACAGAAGCCGAATGCATAGCCTCAACCTCCACTCCCGTTTTATAAATGGTATGGATTTCGGTAAAAATATGTATCTCTAACCCTCTCACATCAAAAGTAATAGCTGTGAATTCTATCGGCAAAGGATGGCAATCAGGGATTACATCGCTCGTTTTTTTAGCAGCAAAGAGCCCTGCCGTTTTAGACATTTCAAAAACATTTCCTTTTGGGACTTTGTTATTTAGTACAGCATCTATGGTCTGTTCGCTACTTACCTGCACCACAGCAGTGGCAATAGCTTTCCTTAGTGTATTATTTTTGTGGGTAATATTAACCATTTGATTTCCAGTTTTTAATATTTATTTTCTTTCCATTGATAGGTATCATCTTCCAAGATTTCCTTACCAAATAACGGAACTTCCTTCTTAAATCGTTCTACCATTTCATCACAAGCCTTGATTGCCTCCTTGCGATGCGGAGCAGAAGTGAATACAAAAAAACAAATCTCTCCTACGGCTACATTTCCCAAGGAATGATAAAAATGTGAGCAGGTAAGTCCATATTTTTCAATAATTTCCTCGCGAATTTCACTTGCCTTTTCTAATGCCATTTCTTCATACGCCGTAAATTCTAATGCCTTTACTTTCTTCCCACCAATAGAATCCTCTCGAACTTGTCCAAGAAAAATTCCATGCCCTCCAATATTCGTTTTTATAGTATGTTTTTGGATACTTTCCGCCACAAAACTCGGTAAGATAGCACCTTGCTTAAAAATATTTTTTATTTTTTTCATTTTATTATAATATTTTATTAAATTTTACCCATATATTTATTCAATCCACCTATTACATTCTTAATATTTTTAGAAGAAATACGATTATTTATTATTTCACAAGCCTTTTTACTTCTTATCCCAGAGGCACAAATCACAGCTATATTATCAAAAAATGATAATCTCTCCAAAGAATTTTCAATTTGTGAAAGCGGAATCTCTAATATGTTATTAATTAGAACCTTAGGTGTTTCATCAATATTTCTAACATCCAATAAAACTGAATTTTCTTGCTCTAAAAATTGCTGTAACTCATCCCAAGAATGGATTCCATCAAGGTCTATATTACAAAAGATTTGATAGTTATAATTTTCCACTTCCTGCTGATTTTTAGGGTATAACTTATTGGCATTATCATCATAATCTACAATCAGAGATTGATAATTTTTAGTATTGAAAATCAATAATCTATGAACCAAAACATCTTGCTTCGTTATCAACTTAATTACTTCATTTGCCTGAAAATTCCCGATAATCGCAGAAATAGTTGGCAACACCCCCGCCTCATTACAATTGGGTACCTCATCTCGTCGCGGAGGATTTGGAAATAAATCTCTATAGTTGGTTATCTTTCCATTTTTGGATACATTAAATACGGAAATTTGCCCTTCATAGTGATAGATAGCCCCATAAACCAATGGTTTTTGCCGAATAAAACAAGCGTCATTCACTAAATATCGCGTATTGAAATTATCTGTACAATCCACAATAATATCATAATTATCAATCAGTTGGAAAATATTTTTTTGATTAACTTCTTGATAATATGTATCTATAATTATTTCTGAGTTTCTGTTCTTTATTCTATTTTTGGCAACTTCTACCTTAGGTTGTCCAACTGAATTTTCATCATATAAAAACTGGCGATGTAGATTATGAAAATCAACCTTATCGCTATCCACTATCCCAATTCTACCAATACCAACTGATGCTAAAATCTCCAAAACAGGGCAACCCAACCCACCGATTCCTATTATTAAAACTTTGGATTCGGATAATTTTCGTTGATTTTCTTCACCGAAAAGCTGTATTTGTCTCAAATATCTCATAAAATTCGTTTTACTAAAGCACTATCCCCCCGAAAATGGAGGAAGAATTGCCACTTCTGCATTCTCTGGGATATTATCCTCATTTTCAGACTTTTTATTATTTACAACAATGATAAAAGTATATTGTTTACCCTCAGGATATTGATTTTCTATATAATTTTTTAAGTCTATCACTCTCTCGCAATGCCTATCTACGAAAAGCAAAGGACCACCAAAAATATCTGTCAGTTTTCCAAAAATTTTAATTTTCATAAAGCAAAATTAGATAAAAAAACTTTAATACCCCTATTTTGAGGTACTAAAGTAAAATGATTTTAACTAAGAAAATTTTGACTAAAAATATTTATTTTTAATATTTTCATATTGTTCTTTCGTATTTATATTCTGTAAAATATCTTCCGAAAAACTATCTGGAATATTAATGATTTTTGCATCTAAATCTTTTAATACTCTTTGCATTTTCAAATCACCTTCAATAATGTATTTTTCTATTTTTTCTTTAAAACAAAATGGATAAATTCCCAAAGTTGGGTAAATTTTATCCTTATAACTCACCACCGAAATTTGTCCTTTATTATAGTTATTAATTAGGAAATCAACAATTTGTACTGAAATAAATGGCATATCACACGGACAAACAAAAATATCATCTTGCTGAAATTCCAATGAGGCAAAAATCCCTCCTATCGGTCCTTTTTCTGTATAAATGTCTGTAATTACTGGCATATTTAAGAAAGAAAAATCCTCAGAAGCCCCCGAAATATGCACTTCCGAGAATCTCATTTCCAAAATATTTGCTATTCTGCAAATCATCGGAATACCACCGAGCGGTAATAGAGCCTTATTCCCCCCCATTCGGCTACTTTTCCCACCCGCTAAAACGATCGCTTTCATCTTCAGAAAATTGCTTAAAACATTCGTTTATTTCTCGGAACATCTTCACGATTTTTTTTCCCTCTTCCGTGAGAACACTCCTACCCCCCGATTTTCCTCCCACTTCTTTCACAACTACTTCTTTATCATAATTTTGATTAATATCTCGTACAATACCCCAAGCTCTACGATAGGGCATTTTTAATTCTTTTGCTGCCTCGGAAATAGAACCTAAAATATCAATTTGTTCTAATAACAATGCCCTTCCAAAACCAATTTTAAGCCCTGTAGAAGTCTCAATCCAAATCCGTCCCTTTACCTTTAAATTTTCCATATCTTCACCTTTTCGCCTGATTTTATTTCTGTTTTCCCTGCGGGAAATTCTATCATACAATTAGCTAGAACCAAAGAATCCATCTTGTAAGATTCCTGCGAGCCTAAAACCAAAACTTTACCTCTATCCAAATACCCTTTTAAAAATTGTGTCTGAGACTCATTTTTCTTTATAATATCGTTAGTTATTATAGAAAATTCTTGTTCTTTAATAAAATTAACACGACCATAACAACCTAATATAAAGGGCTTTACATAATTATGATAACAAGAAAACACCGAGGCTGGATTCCCTGGTAAAGCAAATACAAATTGTTTTCCACGACGGCCAAAATAAACAGGCTTCCCTGGTTTCTGATTAATTTTATAAAATACTTCTTCTACACCTGCCTTTTCAAGAGAAGATTTCACAAAATCGTAATCACCAACAGAAATACCTCCCGTAAGTATCAATATATCAACATTTTGTAGAGATTTATTCACTGCCTCAAAAGTGGAATTTTCATCATCTTTGATATGCTCTATATTTCGGAACTTTAATCCAATTTCGGATAAGGCAGATTGTAGCATATAAGAATTAGAATTATAGATTTGCCCCTCTTCCAAAGGCTCTCCCAACTCCCTAAGTTCGTCACCTGTATAGAGTAAATCAATCTTCGGAGCCGAAAATACTTTAATTTTTTTAATACCAAAACCTGCTAAAAAACCAATCACAGCATGATTTATAAGGGTATGTTCGGGTAGTATCACTTCACCGACCTTCGTTTGAGAGCCTCTTCTTCGGATATTAACCTTGTGCTTCACCTTAAATCTATCAAATTTTATTATATCCCCTTCTCGCTCAACGATTTCCTGCACTACAATTGTATCTACACCTTTCGGTATTTTTGCACCAGTAAAAATCCTAACACACTCGCCAGTAGATAGTTCTATCTGTGGATTGACACCTGCGGGAACCTCTCCAACAATCTTCA
>CAKAOY010000098.1 GCA_916710115.1 uncultured Bergeyella sp. | reverse complement strand
AGCAACCATTGCTCTGAAAAAGAAGAAATTATAAAAATCCTACGAACAAAACCAGCTACAAAGGTCGAAATTGGTATTTTGCTCCCACACTGCTCTCCCGAAAAAATAGAAGAACACTTGATTGACTTATTAAATGATGGAAAAATTACGATAAAAGATTTCCGAACTTATATGATAAAATAACAAAAAGACCATCTAATGGATAGTCTTTTATAATAAAAAAATCTCCCTGTTGTTGGTCAAGGAGAAAACCAAATGTTTTCACAACGGAATAATCCTTATTGTGAGTAACTCAAATTCTATGGGACAAATATATAACTTATTTTTCAATTAAACAATTTTTTTTTGATTTTTTTATTACCTTAGCGACATAAAAAATTACAACAAATGAACAATACTGAAAATTACATACTAGGCCTTGATTTAGGCACAAATAGTATTGGATGGGCTGTAATAAATGACGCTCAAAATCCTGGCGAAACTCCTGAAATTATCGATTTAGGGGTAAGAATAAATCCACTAACCACTGATGAAAAAAACGAATTCACACAAGGGAAAGCTATCTCTACAAATGCTGGCAGAACAATTAGTAGAGGTATGAGACGAAACAATCAGCGATATAAACTTCGTAGATTGAATCTCATCAATATCCTCAAAAACAATAACATCATCAATAATGAAACTATTTTGGGTGAAAATGGGCAAAATACGACTTTTGAACTATTAAAACTAAGAGCAAAAGCAGCCAAAGGGCAAGTATCTCTAAAAGATTTCGGTCGTATATTGTTAAAAATCAATAAAAAAAGAGGATATAAAAGTAATAGAAAAGCCCAAGATAACGACGAAGGGCAATTAATTGACGGAATGGCAATTGCAAAAATATTGCATAATGAAAATCTTACACCAGGGCAACTCTCATTGAGGTTAGCAAATGAAGGTAGAAAGGTATTACCTACCTACTATCGCTCTGATTTACAAGCAGAATTTGATAAAATATGGGAATTTCAGAAGCAATTCCATCCAGATATTCTAACAGATGAACTTTATACTGAACTAATTGGTAAAACGAAAAAAACAACAATAGATTATTTTCAAAAATATAATATCAATCCCGCGGAATACAAATATTCTAATCAATCCGAAAAAATAAAAGTACCTCTTCAGTTAAGAGTTGATGCTATTTCTAAAGAAATAAGCCTTGAAAATTTGGCTCTTGTGATTATTGAAATCAATGGTAATATAAGTAGTTCAAGTGGACTTCTTAGTTCTATCTCGGACAGAAGTAAAGAACTATATTTCAGTGAACAAACTATTGGGGAATACCTCTATGCTCAATTGGAAAACAATCCACATGCAAGTCTAAAAAATCAGGTATTTTATAGACAAGATTATATCCGTGAGTTTGAAACAATTTGGGAAACACAGGCTAACTTTTACCCAGAATTAACTATTGAACTAAAAAAAGAAATTGGCGATGAAATATTCTATCAAAGAAAATTAAAATCCCAAAAAGGTCTTGTTTCCTTTTGTGAATTTGAGAGTAAAGAAATAGAAACAGATAACGATGGTAAAAAATCTACAAAAATAATTGGTGCAAGAGTAGCTCCAAAGTCATCGCCTTTATTTCAAGAGTTTAAAATTTGGCAAATTCTTAATAATATCTTGATTCGCAGAAAGGGAGTCAAAAAAAGAACAGCAGAAAAAGTCTCTCAACAAAATCTGTTTAATGAGGAAGTATCCATTTTTGAACTCAACTTAGAGCAAAAAGAATTATTATTCGAGGAACTTAATTTAAAAGATAGCCTAACCTCTGATAATTGCCTTAAAATATTAGGATACTCCAACAAAGAATGGGAAATGAACTATTCCAAAGATGCAAAAATAGAAGGCAACGCCACCAATAAAGCATTTTATGATGCTTATTTACAGATATTAGAAATAGAAGGTTACGAATCAGATTTTATAAAAAATAACGATGCTCTAAAAATTAAAGAAAGAATCTCTACTATATTCAATGAATTAGGAATTGATACCAGAATCCTTGATTTTGACGCAGAGTTGTCAGGAAAAGATTTTGAAAAACAACCTGCTTATCAACTATGGCACCTCCTCTACTCTTATGAAAGTGATAATTCTCCAAGTGGAAATGAGCGATTATATAGCCTGTTAGAACAAAAATTTGGGTTCAAAAGGGAACATTCTGAGATTTTAGCAAATGTAAAATTATTGGCCGATTATGGTAGTCTCTCTACAAAGGCTATAAGAAAAATATATCCTTATATTAGGGAAAATAAATTCAGTGAGGCTTGCGAATTGGCGGGATATCGCCACTCTAAACACTCTATAACCAAAGAAGAGATAGACAACAAAGCATTAAAAGAAACCTTAACTATTTTGAAAAAGAATAGCTTACGACAACCTGTGGTAGAGAAAATTCTTAATCAAATGATTAATGTGGTAAATGAATTAATCTATAAATATAGCGAAAAAGATGATGAAGGGAATATTGTAAAATATCATAAATTCCGCGAAATTCATATAGAATTAGCTCGTGAACTTAAAAAAAGTGCTAAGGAGCGAAGTGAAATGCAAACACAAATCAACAAATCAACAAAAGAAAACGAAAAGATAACAAAAATCCTACAAGAAGATTTCAGTATTATGTATCCTACCAAAAAGGATATTATTAAATACCGCCTTTGGTTAGAACTATCACCTATAGGATATAGAGACCTATACACCAATCAGGAAATAAAAAAAGAATCATTATTTTCTAAAAATAACACTATTGAGATAGAACATATTATACCAAAAGCAAGGTTATTTGATGATAGTTTTTCAAACAAAACATTAGCATTTAGTAATATAAACAAATTAAAAGGTGATAACACTGCTATTGATTTCATCTCTAATAACTATAATGGTGACTTGAATAACTATATTGAAAGAGTAGAAACTCTATATAAAGCAAAAACAATAAGCAAGGCTAAATATCTAAAACTCCTAAAAAAGACATCCGAAATAGGCGATGGATTTATAGAAAGAGACTTACGCGAAACCCAGTATATCGCTAAAAAAGCCAAAGATATATTATCCCAAATCACCAAAAATATAGTATCTACCTCTGGAAGCATTACCGATAAATTAAGAGAAGATTGGGGACTAATAGATATAATGAAAGAACTAAATCTCCCAAAATACAGAGCTTTAGGACTCACTGAAATGCAAGAAAGAAAACATGGACATAAGGTAGAAACAATCATAGATTGGACAAAACGAAACGACCATCGCCACCACGCAATGGACGCACTCACTGTCGCTTTCACTAAACTTTCTTATATCCAATACCTTAACCATCTTAATGCGAGGAAAGACGAATCTGATAAAAAACATGCCTCCGTTATAAAGACCCAAAATAATGAAATGACAAAAGTGATAGACCATAATGGACAGGAGAAAAGAGTATTCAAAGAACCTATGCCAAAATTCCGAAAAATAGCAAAAGAATATTTAGAAAATATCTTAATCTCTCATAAGGCTAAAAATAAAGTTATTACTATCAATATCAACAAAGCCAAAAATAAGGTAACTTCCGAAATAATTGATAAAAACGGAAACAAAAAAACAATAAAAGGACAAATAACAAAGACACCTCGTGGGCAACTCCATAAAGAAACCATTTATGGCACATATCAATATTACGAAACCAAAGAAGTAAAAATAAGTTCTAGACTAAACAAAGAAACTATTAACAAAGTTGCTAACCCCCTATACAAATCGCTACTATTAAAACGATTAGAAGAAAATAACAACGACCCTAAAAAGGCTTTTAGTGGTAAAAATAGTATCAATAAAAATCCTATTTTCTTAGATAAAAATAAAACTAAAACTATGCCAGATTCAGTAAAATTGGCATGGTTAGAGACTGGCTACTCCATCCGAAAGGATGTAAATCCATCAAACTTTGATAGCGAAAAATCAATAAATAAAGTTTTGGATAAAAATATCAGAAATATCCTAAAACAACGATTACACGAGTATAATGGTGATCCTAAAAAGGCATTCTCAAATTTAGATAAAAATCCTATTTGGCTTAATAAAGAAAAAGGGATATCTATAAAGAGAGTTACAATAACTGGTGTGAGTAATGCAGAACCTATACATTATAAAAAAGACCATTTAGGTAACTTTATACTTAATAATAAAGGTGATAAAATTCCTGTAGATTATATACAAACTGGTAACAACCACCATATTGCTATATATAAAGATGATAAAGGAGTTTTACAAGAGCAAGTAATATCCTTCTATGAAGCAGTGGAACGAGCAAATCAAGACGAACCTATCATTAATAAAACCTATAAACAAAAAGAAGGCTGGAAGTTCCTATTCACTATGAAGCAAAATGAAATGTTCGTATTCCCAAGTGATGATTTTAACCCAAATGATATAGACCTTCTTGACCGTAAAAACAAAAAAGAAATAAGCAAACATCTTTTTAGAGTACAAAAAATATCATCAAAAAACTATATGTTTAGACATCACTTAGAATCTACTCTTCAAGATAATAAAGAAGTAGAAAACATTGTATTTAAATTAATTCAAAACTTAAATCCTTTAACTAATATTGTTAAAGTTCGTATAAACCACTTAGGAGATATCGTAAGTGTAGGAGAATACTAATCCACATAAAGTTTAGCAAAAAAAATTCTTGCTAAACTTTATTTATTTTAACCATATAAAAAAGCTTAACACTATGCTGTATCGCTCAATTTATATCGGAAATCCAGCTTATCTCAAACTAAAAGATAACCAACTGAAAATAATCTGTCCAGAAACAAAAAATGAAAAAGGCTCCATTGCCGTAGAAGACTTGGGGCTACTAATGCTCGACCACTACCAAATAACCATATCGCATCAACTTATACAAAAAATGATGGAAAACAATGTCGTAATCATCAGTTGTGATGCCCAACATCTACCACAAGGCTTAATGCTACCCACCAGCGGACACACACTATTCTCAGAAAGAATAAAATACCAAATAGAAGCCAGCGAACCGCTGAAAAAACAACTCTGGAAACAAACCATAGAAGCTAAAATCCAAAATCAATCCAAAATATTAGAACATCTCGGAAAATTCTACGAGCCAATGTACGAGTACCTAAAAAATGTAAAGTCTGGTGATACCTCTAATAT
>CAKAOY010000097.1 GCA_916710115.1 uncultured Bergeyella sp. | reverse complement strand
GACCAAGATTATACAGGAATAGTGGTAGGTGTAGAAATTGTTTATGATAATGGAGCCAAGGTAAGTACTTCATTTGTATCTAATATGTTTAGCGATATAAAAATTTTAGGTGATGCCGACTTGCGTCAGCGATTAAAAGAAGTACAGGAGTTGAACAAAGTATGTTTGCCGTCATACAAATATCCTGATAATATTATTACAGTAAATACTATATCACAGATTGTTTCAAGAGGTGTAAGTATTAAAATAAAAAAGAAAGATGTTATGTTCTACCCAACTATGGATGCTCAAAAGCCACTAAAAAAGAAAATTTTTGGTAGTGGATTTATCGTAAGTGATAGAGTAGCTGAAATGAAGCGAAGGAAAGAAAAAGAAATACAAAAACAAAGGAATGTTATTCACTGGGAGTTGTCTAGTAGGGAAAAAGAAATTATAAAAACATTGGGGTAATGGCACGAATGATAGAACAAATAAACAACGAAATCATCAAGGCGAAGGAATCAGAGCCAGCTCTTGCAGGGCTGACATCGACCAGCAAGGTAGCGATATGGAGGCTTTGGGCATACATTACCGCCTTTGTAATTTGGACTTTGGAAAAAATCTTTGATGAGCACAAAAAAGAGGTTTCCGAAGCCTTATCAGAACAAAAACCCCACACGGCAAGATGGTATAGAAACAAGGCTTTGGCGTTTCAGTATGGGTTTGACCTTTTAGAGGATAGCGACAAATTTGACAATACAGGATATACCGAAGACGAAATAAACAATAGCAAAATCGTAAAATATTCCGCCGTTACGGAAAGCGAAACCGAAAGTCGCCTAATTGTGAAAATTGCGACCGAACAGAGCGGAGAATTACAGCCTATTTCACAAGGTCAAAAAGCATCATTTGACGCCTATATAAATGAAATCAGAGATGCAGGAGTTCGTATCACTACGATTAATTACCTACCTGATATTCTGAAACTTCAAATGAAAATCTACCGCGACCCGCTCGTATTAAATGAAAACGGACAAAGTATCCTCACAGGAGAAAAACCCGTAGAAAAGGCGATTAAAGAGTATTTTAAAAAATTGCCATTCAACGGAGAATTGGTCTTGGCTCACTTGGTGGATGCCCTGCAACAAGTAGAGGGTGTGAAGATTCCGCACATTATTCTTGCCGAGAGCAAATGGATTGATGCGGGTGTAAATGATTATGGAAACTATCAACCCATTGAGGTCAAAACCATTCCTATTTCAGGATACTTCAAAATAGAAAATTTTGACAACATCAATTATATAGTTTGATTACAGGATTTAGCAATTTCTTGAATATAAACTATTTTGATTACAAAAATTGAAGACAAATGTGGTATAACTTAAATATCAATAAACTAACGGAATTATTAACGCCGACTTTTTTGCGGAAGGAAAGAATGTTAGCATGGCTTAGAGTGCTCCATTTTCCATTAATTAAGATAATGGATGATTTTAATTTTAATCGCAATCAAAACATTTACAACCTCGCTCATAATGGGCAGGTCTGTTATCTCCGAAAGGTTCTTAATGATAGATTTGACATTGCCCAAAGGCGGATAAAAATCATTGATGGAAACCAGTATAAAAGGGAATACATCTACACTGATGGCGAGAAAAAACCGAGATTTCTTGGCACAATATATCTCCGTGATGATGCTGATTATAGCGATACGGGAGTGGATTTTGTTGTTCTCATTCCAGCAGGATTAAACTATAACGACTACGAAATGAGAGCATTAATTGATTTTTACAAACTCGCTTCAAAGCGATATAAAATACAAACAAAATGAACAAAATAAATTTCAATCAAACGGGAGGCTTCCCATTATCTACGAATATCCTTGAGGCCATGCAGTCGGCTTATGCTATCTTTAATCAATTGGGCTCTTTGGCAGGAAATAAAGCTATTATCAGCGGTTGCGAACAGCTCGGAAATACTGTTGCCGATGGAGTGATTTTTCTTAATGGCGAAATCTTACCTTTCAAAGGTGGTGCCATAGGCTCTTCTGTCATTATCAAAGAAGAAAGCGAAAGCAGAGTTTTTGAAGATGGAGCCACAAAACCTGTAATCTTCAAAAAATATGCAACATTCGGCAGTTCTTTACCTGAAAAAACTTTTGTTTGGGCGGATTTTAAATCAATCAAGAACCTTATCAGTTTAGCCCAAGAAAAAGCCGAAAAAACGGCACTGAAAACCGCCGAAGACAAAATTGCAGAGCTGGAAAAACAAAAACCCATTATCGGTGAGATTAAACAAGGAATTTTTGATTTGGACAATCTCCCAGAGGGTTGGTTTCATTGCAACGGACAAAACGGAACTCCTGATTTAAGAGGGTATTTCCTCAGAGGGAAGACCGATGAGAGGGCTTTGGGGAGTTTCCAAGAAGATGCTCAACAAAAGATAACAGGGCGATTTCCGTCCTATAACCGAGAATGGCGGGGTGTCTCTCCTGATGGAGCTTTTGGGTTTGAAGGGTATTTTAATGCTGAATTAAGAGACGGAGGAGATGATAATTGGGGGCATAATTTCAATTTTGACAGTTCCCGCCAAGTCCGTACCGCAGAGGAGAACAGACCTAAGAATTATGCTGTGCAGTTTATCATTTATTTAGGAAAAAATTAAACATAAATCATGACAGAAAAGAATATTTTACAAAATTGGTTTGTAACGGGTGCCAAGCCTACGCAGGAGCAGTTTTGGGCGTGGCAGGAGAGCTATTGGCATAAGGGTGAAAGCATTCCTGTTGAGATGGTTCAAGGACTTGGCGATATATTAGGCAATAAAGCCGATACCGATCAACTTAAAAACAAAGCCAATCTTGACTCCTCCAATCTCACCAATGAGCATGTTCTCGCTTGGAAAGAAAAACTCGGCGTGGGGGAATTGCCAAGCAATATTGCTACGATAGACGAGGGTAGCAAACAAGGCAACACCTACACCAAAACAAAAATAGATGAACTTTTAGAGAATAGCGGGAAAAATCTCTCTAATACCGATTTAATCATTCCCGCAGGGGTAGTCAGAACTCTCGATGTTACAGGAGCGAGATTCGGTATTCAAGGGTTAGAGAATAAGGCGAATGATAATTCTTTTAACCTACAATTGATAACCAATAGCAGAGGCGATTTTGGGGTAGCACCCTATGTGAAGTATCAGTTTATGGCAAGTGCTATCACTATTAATCAGATAGCACCGAATAATGTACAACCAAGACCCACCTTTGCCGAAGATGTAGAAAGGGTTTTGAGGGATTTTAAAACCTATCAAATGGAGGAACTCACGGATTTCACAACGGAAGGCAACTTGAAGAGAAGCAATATAGTATTTAACAGTAGTAAGGATTTTGTTATCTCAATTACAAATATTGCTATGGCAAAGAAATCCGAAATAGCAGGAATAGGTAGAGAAAGCAATATGGAATATGGTGTTTATTCCAGAAGTGAAAACTATGGCTATGGTTTTAGTTGGAAATTAAGAGACGATACTAATATATTTTCAACAAGTGATAATCGTGGTATGGCAGGATTAGAGATTCCTACCTTGCTCATTATCAAAACAGGTGGTGTAATTACCATAGGTACTTTATTTAAGGGGACAATGACTTATAAAAGTTTTAATGCAAACGCCGAATTAGGTGATTATAGGGTGATTATCTCTTCTCATATCAATTCAAAAGTGAAATACAAAATTTTAAACTAAAAAAAATATTAAAACAATGGAAATCGTAAGACAAGCTATCAGCAATCACCCATTATTCGGGAATGTAAAAAGAGAAATCGTGGTGTATGATGCCCACATTTCTACCAAGTTTCAGCAAATCGTATTAGAGGCAGAAGTGGAATATTTCAATGCTGAAACCAATGAGAAAATAGAAAATACCTTCGTCTCCACTCTTCCCAATTGGGTGGTTAATAACAACGACTTCACCACCGTGAGAGACGCCAGCGGTCAGCCCGTGGCCAATCCTAAATTCCGTGAAGCACCCGCAGAGGGAGAGGACGACCGCACCCCAGAAGAGCGTGAAAAATACCTCAAACAGCCAAGTTTTGATTACTTTTTAGCCCTCATTGAAAAGGGAGTAGATTTGGTCGCCCTACTAAGGCTACACATCATCGAAAACGACAAAATAAAATATTTTGACAATGAAAAAAAATAAAAATGAAAACACTTTTTAATTTATTCATCAATCTTTTATTATTCATCATCGCGCCGTTTTTGGAAATAGTTTTAATGCCGATAAATATAGCCGTAGTGTTTGCCAAAGATTGGAAAAATAAAGGCTTTAAAAATGCTTTAATTGGTATTTCAAACTACTTTAAAGAGAGTGCGATTCGGAAGGATATTTATCTCTGTGGAGAATATAGGAGTCTTTGGAATGCTACTTTGAAGACAAAGAAAGGCAAGGAAATTGGCGTGAATAATCGCACCTTATCGGCAGATTTAGGAGAGCAAGACGAAGAGGGAACCATGAGTCGAACAGGAGCCATTTTAAATTTGGTGTTATTTTTAATTGAACGAAATCACTGCCGAAAGGCCCTTGAATATTATCATAAAACCTATTAATATGCAGGAAATACTACACGAACATATTTTGCCTCACATAGCAAGTTTTATTGGGGCGTTGCTTACGGGATTGGCGGGGTTCATTTTTGGAAGGAAAAAGCAAAATGCCGAAGTGGAGAGCATTGAGGCTGGAAACCACGAAAAAGAGATTGAAAACGCAGGAAAAGTCCTGAAATATTACCGAGAGATGATTGAGGATTTAGGAAACAAACTCAAAACCGCCATCTCGGAATTGGACGAGGCAAAAGCCCTCATCAAAGAGCTGGAAGACAAAGTGAAACTCCTCACCGAGGAACTTAAAAAATATAAACAACTCAATAGAAAAAAAGAATCCTAAAAGCTTAGGAGGATGGGATTAAAAAAAATGTCCTCCGTTTTAAAAAACTCTCACATCTTTTAAACATTAAGCACAAGGCTACGGAGGACAAATAAGTCTTCTGTTTCCTTGTGCTTTTTTTAAATGTTAGATGTGAGAGTTGCAAATATAGAAAAATTATGAAAGAGAAAAAATATAAAAACCAAGAAATCAGTTTAGAAAAACTCAAAAAAGATTATGAAAAATTTAGACAAAGACTGGAAACTCAAAGAGTTGAAGTCAAAAGATAAACAGCAGACCGCTACGGTCTTTGGGACTTTTGTTTGCGGTGGTGGTTCTACGATGGGTTATAAACTCG
>CAKAOY010000096.1 GCA_916710115.1 uncultured Bergeyella sp. | reverse complement strand
TCAATATTTTTCGTTGGAGCTATCGCGATATGTAGTTTTGGGCTAAAATCAGCAATTTTTTCTTGTATTTCAATTTGGGTTAATACGGCTTTTTTACCTTCAATTTTGAGAGAACCTTTTGCCAAATTTCCTTGTCCATCCGTCACAAAAAGTTCTTGTCCATCTCTCATTCTCAGAACTTTAATGATGTGCTGTTGCTCGTCTTCGTGGATTTCTACACTCGGATAGATTTGTCCGTTAAAAAGTTTCATATATTATAATTTATTACAAAAATAAGTTTTTTAAACAAAATTGAAAACTTACTATACTCACCAAAACGAAATGTCAAAAAAAAGAGAAGCAACCAAGTTGATTGAGTTACTTTTTTAATGGGATTTTAATTGCTTTTCAAGAAGCTTTTAGTGAGGAGTTTACTAAATTTTTACTCTTTGTGAGAGTTTGTAAAGCGAAGACGATGCCGAATCTTTTAGAAATATTATTAATATTGACAAAAATAAATATAAAAGGAATGATTCGTATATATCATTCCTTTTTTGTTTTAATTGTTTTCTTTTTCAGCAGAGGGATAGGGGATTAATTTGAGTGTTCCGCTATCATATTCCGCAAGAAATATATCTGTTGCAGATTCGTATCCTTCTTTTTTCAATTCATCTATGAGCCATTCTTCTGTTTTACCTACATCATCTAATATGCTGGCTTGGATTAGTCCATCTGTGATGATAGGATATTTTGGGTTTTCCTCTCCGCGGAGAACGATGGTAAGTTCACCATTCTGTTCAAATACTGCTCGTTTGACATTGCGGACATAATACACACCTTCTCGTCGTAACTTAAATGCTATTTCGTTTGCTGTAATTTTGGCTTTACGGCAGGCATCTACATCAACCACTCCGTGTTTTATGAGGACAATTGGCGATCCATCAATAAATGTTTTTAGAGTATGGTTTTTCGATTTGAGTTTTCGTAGGCCGATAATGAGTAAAGCCCAAATTGTGAGTACCACAGCAAACAATAGGATAGAAATAGAGGGACTATAAATTACCCCACCGATAATTCCCCCGAGTACATAGTTTTGTACTTGATCCATTGGAGATGTAGGAGCTAAGTTACCCTTGCCTGATTTATTTATAATTAGGATAATAGCGAGTAAGCCCAATAGTAATTTTAAGAATACATTTAGATAGAAGAAGTCATCTGATTGGAGTAATGTGATGATATTCATATAATGTTTTATTTTAGGGTTAGAATGATATATCAAGACCAGCATCGACAACATTGTAGTCCTTTCGTATATTTACAATAGGAGCAGTGTCATAGATTAAACGGTATATTCCTCGTATTCCAAAATTGCGTGTAATACGATATTTGAGATCAATAGCACCTCCGAAGCGTGCATTTTTCAAGTAACTATCAGGGGTTGCTTGGTGGATAGCCGTTGTTGTAAGTTCCCAATTTTCTCCAATTTTGTTTTGAAAACTAAGGGATAAATGACTTTTAACTCGGTGGCTATAGGCATATTTAGAATCATCAGGAGTGGGTGTGGTATGTTCCCACTTTTCGTATTCATAAAATAGACCAAAAGCAGCGAATAAAATATTTGAGGAACTATTCATTAAACGATAGCGAGACTGTAGCCCTGATGAAAATTTAAAGGCCATTCCTCTACTTGCAGCCCACTGAGACTCCATATAGGGGTAGATTTCAAAGGCATGGTCCAGAAGATACCGATACTCGGCATGTATATATCCGCCACTGAGAGTTATTTTCTTACCATAGGAAGAAAATTCAAATTTGTTAAGTAAATTTACTACTCGGTTCTTATTAATGAGGATATTGATATTAGCACTATTTCTAAAGGTAAAAACATCTTGTTTCTCTGTTTGGAAGTTAAGAGAAGGGGTGATTGTACCTTGTATTGTTTTTGTGCTATCAATACCTATTGTTGTATTCTCAGAGAAAAGCATTTGTGTGTATCCGAGAGTAGGTATTAGCAGAGTGATTATGAAATAAATTAATCGCATTTTGTAAATATTTAATAAATCGAGCGGCAAAGGTAATAAAATGTAATAATTACCACAAAACAAAAATACTACAGAATATTCTGCGGTATTTTGTTGTAAAATAAAGTGTTTTACCTCTTTTTAAACTCTCTTACAGAGCCATCAAGATTGAAATTGATGTTGTATTTTTCTCTTGTTCCTTCAATGGTATTCGCATCCCAATATCTTTTTTGAGTCGGAACCCAAAGGTTGAAATAGATGTAGTCTAATTCTGCTTTTTCAGCTCCTTCTACGGTGGCGGCTTTTTCTTTCCAGTTTTTATAAACTATTGCCACGGTTGCAAATTTAATATCATTTAGTGGGGTTGAGTTATCTTTCAAATCACCTCCGCCAGAGATTTGCACAGGTTGAGGTTCGCTCCATTTTCCTCCTTGATAAGTGTAGTGGTCTACATTTTCAGGTTTTTCAGGGTCAATGAGTTCAATCTCAATGCGAGGCATCGTTCCTCCATAAAATTGCACATTTTGAAAAACTTGCACATCTTTCCCTTTGAATTTTGGTAGTTCTTTTAGGGCATCTTCTGCTTTTTGTAGTTCCTCAGTGTTAGTTAGTAAATCAGAACCTGTTGCGTTTGCTACTTGACTTACGGCATCAGCTAAACTTTCTCCTTTTTTACCGCAAGATTGAGCTACTCCTAATGTTAGAGCAATACTTAATGCTCCGATGATAAATTTACTGGTCTTCATAAATAAAAATGTTAAAATTACTTTTGCAAAATTAAGGAATATTTCTCTGAAAATCAATAAAATTTTGTAAAAAATAAAAATAAAAATAAAAATATTGATTAAACAGAAATACCAAATGTAATAGCTTGACAGCGATTTTATATAAATTTATCTACATTTGATATTCATTAAATGTTAATTTTTATGGGTAGGATTGTTGCAACGTGTTAATTGAGGCCATAAAAATGTAAATTTTTTATTCATTAAATTACATCATTGTATTTATTCTGATGGATGCTTTTATGATAGCTATTGCAGTTATATGAGCCTTTAAAACATCCTTTGGTTGGTGGTGTTGATTTTGGCTAACTAATTTAAGATAATCATCTCCTAACTCTGATTTTTGGACATATTTGACTGTGATATACTCTTCCCAGTCATCTATTTGGTATGCAAGTAGATACATCTCTCCATAGAAGATAGAATCCAGTGGAACCTCCTTATAAAGCACCATATCCCCAGACTTTAAAAGCGGATACATGGAGTCCCCTGTAATGGATATAGCCCCATCACATTTGGGAAGATGGGGAATTTTTATGGTATCTAGCACTTGTGTAGCAGACTTACCGCCCGAGAACAACTCTTTAAGCCCCGCAGTAGCCTCTAAATCATACAATGGTATCTCTTGGATAGGATATACGGCATCTTTGGTTTTCCTATTAGTTGGCAGGGATACTATATTGTACGAAGATTCTTCATTTGTTGTTATTTTTTGCACTTTTGGTTCAACAACATTTCTAACAACATTCTTAACAACATTTTTTTTGTTGTTATTTACTTCACTTTTAGTTTTGTCTAATAGCATACTTTCATCATCAGAGGCAAACCAATCTAAATTTAGAATAGGGTATGATTTTTTCATACTTAATATATTTTCTAATGATAATTTTTTCTTACCACTCTTCAAGTCATTTATTCCAGCTTTATTAGTGTTTAATATATCTGCCAACTCTACATAAGTAGATATTTCTCCCATGTTTTTAAGGTATTCATAGAACTGAAAAAATTTATCTGTATAATCCATAAATAAAAAAAATATGAAAATTTCTTACTTTTTATTTTGTAGTATGATTTTTTCATACTATATTTGCAATATAATTTTTAGCAAAGATATGAAAAAAGAAAGAACGATGGCGTACGAGCTTAAGAAAAGATATTCCCTAACGAGTATTGCCAAGAAATTTAACACAGATTTGGCCTATGTAAGCCAAATAGCTACGGGAAAAAGGGTGCCTATAAGAGGTAAAGGTTTAGAGATTAAAAAAGAATTAGAGCAATTGGTAAAATAAATTTAATAACAAAGATATGAGAAATATTATTCATAAGATTATTTGTATCAAGGTATCAAGAGTGATAAGAATATGGGGAAGTCCACAAGATTCTATCGCCGTAAAGTCTCTTTATTTGTTTGGGCGTAGGCTCTGCGATGTAGAGACGCGCAAGGCCACGCGACAGGAGTTTTTGAAGTCATTGAATTATGATCATCTATAAAATATGATAATAAAAAACAACAAAATGAGAGTAGCAATGAATAAAATTAAAATTTATCTGAAACAGATTCTCTGTAATGTTTTTCGGGCATTATGGTCAGAGTCATCTCATGGTAAGCAGCAAAAGCCATCAGAGCGTTCATTTTCAAATGAAGTTCGTAGAGATTTCCAGACAAATGAAGGTAATATTTATGGTCTTCCAAAGGCTGAATCCGAATATCCATTATCTCACAAAAAGAGAATAGATGCTTGGTGTCAGATTCTACTTGAAGTTTATCAGAATCCGCAAAAATACTACAAATAAAGAAAGAATTTTGGTTAGACATATCACTAAAATTTTTGGTTTGCAATTACAAATTTAGTGATTTTATCTAACGATGAACCACTTCGTTAGGTTTCTCCCGAAGGGCATACACTGGGGTTCGAGTCCCCAGCGGGAACAAAGAAAAAAAACATTTTCAAATTAAATAAAATGAACTTACAACCCACGGACATTATCATACGAAAAACCGACGGCACGGAGACGCTCTGGCTCTCCCAGCGCCTCGTGATGGAAGTCTGCGGAGTTGATGAGGGAACATTACAAACAAATAGAGACCGCTACAAAAAAAGCGTCCGTGCGTGTGATTTAGCAAAGAGTAAGGAATTTTTACCTGATAGTGGTAAGGCGTGGCGATGGGCAAGAACGGGCAACGGCTTCTACTACTGCCTGGACAATATCCCAAATAGAGCACCGAAGCACTACCGCTCTATGTTTGGCGATGCAGAAACCCTGCGTGAGCTGTGGGAGCAGAGCAGACAAAATAAATTTGAAAGTGAGCTGGAACTGCGTTTTAAACGCCATGTAAAGGCTAATTTTAGGAACTTTTTAGAGTTCTATACCGATGCTGACGAGGTACAGCGCCCCGCACTGGCTAAGGCATGTGCTGTGCTGGATTTTATTTTAGATGAAAAAGACAGCTACGGCGGAACAAAGAATAAGATTTATAAGGATTTAAGCCCAATTCTA
>CAKAOY010000095.1 GCA_916710115.1 uncultured Bergeyella sp. | reverse complement strand
CATCCCAAGTTCTATATTTGTTCGGAAGAAGTGGCATAATTGTCGGTTGATGATATTGTTTTTTTCTTCGCTTTTTATTTTGTTTAGGCTATGGACGATATTATTGATGAGGTTTGTCTTTTCAGTTTCGTTGAGGGCTTTGGTGTAGAATAGCCCAGCCTGTGTATAGTGGTCGTTTTCGTTGGCGTTTTCGTTTTCGAAGTGTGTGATACTGCAAGTATCCCAGTTGAGATGCTCGGTGTAATTTGCATTAGAACGATTGACTTCCAAGTTGTGAGCATTCACTCCTACACGGTATCGCTGTGCATCGGGGTAGGCGAAAATTCTACTTTGTAACACTTTGTCTGGGGAGAATGCTATTCCAGCGACTACATTACTTGGGGCAAAGGTTGCCAATTCGGTATGAGAGTAATAGTCTTCGGGAACTTGGTTTAGTTCCAACTCACCTACTTCTATGAGTGGAAATTCCGTTTGTGGCCATATTTTGGTTACATCAAAAGGATTCCATCGGAACTCGCAGGCTTCGGCCTCTGTCATTACCTGTATGTATAACGTCCATTTAGGGTAATTTCCTTTTTCAATAGCGTTAATGAGGTCTTCTTGATAAAAGTCAGGGTTGCTACCTGCTATTTTTTCGGCTTCTTCATTTGTGAAATTTTTGATGCCTTGCTGAGTTTTTAGATGGAATTTTACCCAAAATCTTTCATTTTTATCATTGATAAAAGAGTAGGAATGCCCACCGTATCCATTCATAAAACGATAGCTATAAGGGGTTCCTCTGTCGGACATTAGGATGAGTAATTGGTGCAATGTTTCGGGGTTTTTGGACCAATAGTCCCACATTTTCGTCTCGTTTCGGAGGTTTGTTTTAGGGTCTTTTTTTTGGGATTGTATTAGTTTTGGGAATTTTTTTGCATCTTTTATAAAAAATATTGGTGAATTAGAGCCTACTAAGTCCCAATTTCCGTCTTCGGTATAGAATTTTATAGCAAATCCTTTGATGTCTCTCGTGGTGTCGGGGGTTCCTTTTTCACCAGAAACAGCGGAAAATCTCACGAAAACCTTACATTTATTATTGATTTTTGAGAAAAGTTTAGCCTTTGTATATTTTGTGATGTCTTTATTAACAACGAAAGAGCCATAAGCTCCACTTCCTTTGGCTGAGATTACCCGTTCAGGAGTTTTTTCTCGTACGAAAGCAGATATATTCTCCTGTAAAGCAAAGTCTTGGAGTAGGAAGTTTTGTTTTTTCGTATCTTTATTGTCCATTATTGATGATTTTTAAGACTAATTTAGAGCAAATTTAATCAAAAAAAGTCAGATATTTAAAAAAATACCTTATTTTTGTATTTGTAAAACGGAGAATATCCTCTGGTAATATCAATAAAAGAAATAAACCTAATTAAGATGAATATTCAACAATTAGAATACCTTATCGCTGTTGATAAATATAAACATTTCGGAAAGGCGGCTCAGGCTTGTTTTATTACGCAACCTACATTGAGTGCAATGATTCAGAAGTTGGAAGAAGAATTGGAGGTGAAGATTTTTGATAGGACGACTCACCCAATCCGTACAACTGATACAGGAGTACAGATTATAGCACAAGCAAAATTGGTGATGGATTCAGTGAATGACTTGAAGTCTAAGGCAAATCAACTTAATAATATTCTTTCGGGTCGTCTTAATTTTGGGATAATACCTACTGTAGCAGCGTATATTTTACCTGAGGAAATATTCAATTTTTTGAATGAAAACCCAAAAATTCATTTCAATATTAAGGAAATGAATACAGAAAATATCATTAAAGGGTTGAAGAGTGGAGAGCTTGATGCCGGTATAATTGCCACACCTTACGAGGGATCCGAAGAGTTTTATCATGATGTTATTTTTCACGAAGAGCTTATGCTCTATGCTTCTGATGACCAAATAGAAAAAGATAAATTTGTTGCACCGAATGATATTATTTTAGATAAAATATGGCTATTGGAGGAGGGAAACTGCCTACGAACCCAGTTTGAAAATATTTGTCACCTCAGAGAAAATAGTCTGAAACCTCAGAATTTGGAACTTTCAGCATCGAATATTAGTACGCTAATCCAAATGGTGGATAGAGTGGGGGGAATTTCCATTTTGCCAGAGTTGGCTATTCAGCAACTTTCTGAGGTACAAAGAGAGAAGGTGCATCGTTTCCGCAAGCCATTCCCATACCGAGAGATGAGCATTATATATTATCGCCCAACTTATAAACAAAGAATAATAGATGAGTTTAGAGAGTTTATAATCAGTGCTTTACATAATAAATTGAACTATAACCAAAATCCAGAGGATTATATTAATATAAAACCTCAATAGACAATATAATAGAATTGGAGTGTATTTAATATACTCCAATTTTTTTGCTTTATTTCTTTGTCAATTGAAATATAGTATTTAACTTTGCGGCAATAATTTTATTGATGAGGAGAAATTTGGCTGATTGCAACCTCTATAAAAAATGCTAAAACACAGATGGTTCTCTTTTTAGCGTTTTCTATATGCTTTCTTGGCAAATTTATCTTTTTCTAAGTAAAAAAATCATTTAACAATTAAAAGAAATAGATTATGTCATATTTATTCACATCAGAGTCTGTATCGGAGGGACATCCAGATAAGATTGCAGACCAAATTTCAGATGCATTGATAGACCATTTTTTGGCCTTTGATAAAAATTCTAAAGTAGCTTGCGAGACACTCGTAACCACAGGGCAGGTAATACTTGCTGGGGAGGTGAAATCGGAGGCTTACCTTGATGTTCAGCATATTGCGAGAGAGGTTATTAATAATATCGGCTATACGAAGAGCGAATATATGTTTAATGGAGATTCCTGCGGAGTGATATCTGCTATCCATGAACAATCACCGGAAATCAACCAAGGGGTGGATAGATTGAAGGACGGAAGCTTTGATGAAAAAGCAGAAAAACAAGGAGCAGGTGACCAAGGAATGATGTTTGGTTATGCTACAAACGAAACTGAGAACTATATGCCGTTAGCATTAGCATTGGCACATTCTATTCTCAGAGAGTTATCAGCCCTAAGGAAATCTGGTGAAATATCATACCTTCGTCCGGATGCTAAGTCTCAGGTAACGATAGAATATTCTGATGACCATAAGCCTATTCGCATAGATTCAATTGTGGTTTCTACTCAGCATGATGACTTTGCTTCTGATGATGAAATGCTTGCCAAAATTCGTAAGGATATCACAGAAATTCTTATTCCAAGAGTGAAAGACAAACAAAAAAAAGCAATACAAGACCTATTCACAAACGAAATAAAATATCATATAAATCCGACGGGGAAATTTGTAATAGGAGGACCTCACGGGGATACTGGTCTTACGGGAAGAAAAATTATTGTGGATACCTATGGAGGTAAGGGAGCTCACGGTGGTGGAGCATTCTCAGGAAAAGACCCTTCGAAAGTGGATAGAAGTGCGGCATATGCCACTCGCCATATTGCCAAAAATTTGGTGGCAGCAGGTGTTGCAGATGAGGTTTTGGTACAAGTATCTTATGCAATAGGTGTTGCAGAACCGTGTGGGCTATATATTAATACTTATGGAACCTCTAAGCTGAATATTTCTGATGGAGAAATAGCAGAAAGAGTATTGAAAATATTTGATTTGAGACCTTATGCTATTGAGCAAAATCTTAAATTAAGAAATCCTATTTATCAAGAAACAGCATCCTATGGGCATATGGGGCGAGAATCTTATATTGCTGATAAAGTATTCCATAAAAATAATGGCGAGCAAATCGTCGTGAAGGATTTGGAATTCTTTACTTGGGAAAAATTAGATAGAGTAGAGGATATTAAAAAGGAATTTGGACTTTAAGATATATTAATTTAATCAACATATAACAGAGATAGTTTCGTCTATCTCTTTTGTTTATATAATAAAAAAAAGAAAATGGATAAGCATCACTTATTGCTGATAGTACATCTATTGTCAGCAACAATTTGGGTCGGAGGACATTTGGTTCTAATGTGTGGTTTCCTCCCAAAGGCCTTGAAAGAAAAAAACTTTGATTATATCGGTAATTTTGAAAAAACTTACGAACCGATAGGTATGCCGGCATTGTTATTATTAGTCATCACAGGTATTATGATGGCATACGATTATGATGCTACTTTTACCAAATGGTTTTCATTTTCGAGTGCTATAGAAAGAGTTGTTTCCATAAAATTAATTTTACTTCTTACCACAGTTTGTTTTGCAATTTCGGCACAAACTCGGGTCTTACCAAAATTAAGAAAGGGTAAAATAGAGAAACTTCCCGAGATGGCAGTTCATATTATTGGGGTTACTTGTATTGGTATCACGATGGTGATTTTGGGTAGCTTCGTGAGATATGGTGGTTTCTAAAAAAATAATTCCTTTACTATAGTTTGAGAGTAAAGGAATTATTTATTATCTTATTCTAAACTGGATATAAGTAATGGTTTTGCCTTTTGCAGAGAAAAGTCCTTCATAATAAGTCTGTATCTCTCTAAGTAGTGGCGCATTTTCTGGTTGATATTCAGGGGCTCCATATATATCGTGGTGAGCTGTGAGTATATCGTGGCCTTGCCCTTGTAAAAGTCCCAAAGTGTATCCGTGCAGAAATTCGGAGTCTGTTTTTAGATGAATAATTCCATCCTCTCTTAAGATTTTTTTATATCTATTAAGAAAATCAGGGTGAGTGAGGCGGTGCTTTGTTCTTTTATATTTTATTTGTGGATCGGGGAATGTTATCCATATTTCATCTATTTCACCAGCCTCAAAGAAGCAATCTATCAGTTCTATTTGGGTTCTTAGAAAGGCAATATTATTTAGGTTATTGGAGTGAGCTTCCTTTGCTCCGAACCAAAATCTAGCTCCTTTAATATCTACTCCGATAAAATTTTTGTTTGGAAAAGCCTTACCCAATCCTACGGAGTATTCTCCTTTTCCACATCCTAGCTCAAGGACGATGGGGTTGTTGTTTTTGAATACTTCGGTTCTCCATTTTCCTTTCAATGAAAACTGCCCAAGCGCCTCTTCTCTCGTTGGTTGGAAAACATTAGGTAAGGTTTTATTTTCTTCAAATCTGGCTAATTTGTTTTTACCCATATATTTTTATCTATGTTAATAATCTTATTTTGGATTTCCCAAATTTACTACGATAGGTTTTTGTATTGTTTTTTGAGATGCATATTGAGCTCCACACACCAAACTTGTGAAGAGGTAACTTCCCTTGTCAATCAGTATAGAATTTGACTGATGAAAAGGCACAGCAAGGTTGTATT
>CAKAOY010000094.1 GCA_916710115.1 uncultured Bergeyella sp. | reverse complement strand
AATAATAAAACTCGTAACTCTTTTATTTCGTGATATTTACTCATTGTGAGAAATCTAAATACGAAAATATACCTACCCTAAATAAAGTAGGTATATTTCATTAAAAAAATAATTATAAATTAATATGGGTTTTCTTCAAATAAATCAGCAACAGACCAATATCTATCTCCAGAGTCATAATTAACCGTAAGAATTGTAGCATTTTGCTCTATATCTGATAGTTTTTTAGCAATTGCTGAAAGCGACGCCCCCGTAGAAATTCCAGCCAAAATACCTTCTTCTCTCGCTAATTTTTTAGTAAATTCAAAGGCCTCATCCTTTTCTACTTGGACGATTTCGTCGTAAATATTTGTGTTCAAAATACTTGGAACAAAGCCTGCACCGATACCTTGTAGAGGGTGAGCTCCTGCTTGTCCGCCACTAAGAACTGGTGATAGTGTAGGCTCAACAGCAAATACTTTAGTATTTGGGAATTTTTCTTTTAGTATTTCACCGACTCCCGTGATATGCCCACCTGTACCAATTCCTGTGATTAGATAATTAATACCTTCGGGGAAGTCGTTTAAAATTTCTTGTGCAGTAGTTTGTCTATGTATTTCGGTGTTTGCAGTATTTTCAAATTGCTGAGGCATCCAAGCGTTAGATATTTCGGCTACTAATTCCTTTGCCTTTTCTACAGCTCCATTAGTCCCTTTTTCTTTCGGTGTTAAAACAAAAGATGCACCATATGCAGACATTAATTTTCTCCGTTCAATACTCATAGATTCGGGCATTACAACGATTAATTTGTATCCTTTAACAGCACAAACCATTGCAAGTCCAACACCCGTATTACCCGAAGTAGGCTCTATGATTGTAGTATCTTTGTTTATAACACCATCTTTTTCAGCCTTTTCTATCATTGCTAAGGCAATTCTATCTTTTATACTTCCTCCAGGGTTGAATTTTTCTACCTTAATCCAAACATTATGGTTAGGAAAAATTTTGGATAGACGGACGATAGGAGTGTTTCCTATTGTTTTTAAGATGTTTTCTGCTTTCATATTTTAACTTTTTAAAAATTATCGGCTAAATTAGTGATTAATTTGATTGAAAAGTGTCAAATTATAGTTAAAAATATGTTAAAATTAAATTATATCCTTATAATTGATAAAATCACCTGTGTTTTGATATTATAAAATCTTTGTCACTTAATGTTTTAAGGAAGGCGATTAAAGCATTTTTTTCATCTTCTGAGAGAGAAATTCCTAATTTCCCATCAGTTCTTTTCTTCATTTCATTATCTAGATTGGGAGCATATTTTACACCATTATCAAAATAATCCAAAACATCTCTAAGAGTCTGAAATTCCCCAAAACTGCCATAAGGAGCGGTATATTCTATGTTTCGAAGTGATGGGACACGGAATTTCATTATATCTTCGTCTTTGCCTGTAACTCTTGCTAATCCGTGTTCTTCCACGGTATTAGGGTTGATGGGAAATCCGATGTTTCTGAAAGATTGGTCCGTCAGTAATGCACCAGAGTGACAGGTGGAACATTTTTTTTCAAAAATATTATACCCTCGTTGCTCTAAATCGGTGAAAGTAGCTTCTTTTCTTTGTACCTTATCGTATTTAGAATTGGCAGAAATGAGTGTGTACATGAATTGAGTAAGGCTTTCAAGGATTCTTTTTCCATTTATTTGAGAATCTCCGAATGCTTTTTTGAAGGCTTGTTGATATTCTATATCATTTTTAATTTTATCGATAATTTCCAAGATATTAGAGTCCATCTCTTCGTGAGTGATGATGGGGATTAAGGGTTGAGTGGAAAGTTCTGTTACAGCTCCGTCCCACATATAGATTTTTAGGAATGCTAAGTTTTGTATAGGAGGTGTATTTCTCAGTCCAATTCTTCCGTCAATACCTATGGCTTTCGCGTTGGAATCAGCATAGGCTTTTTCTTTTTGATGACAAGTAGCACACGATATGGTATTGTTGTTACTAAGCCTTTTATCATAAAATAATTTTTCTCCTAATTCTACACCATATTTTGTGGGAAAGTTATCTTGGATGAGGGGATTTAATTGAGGAAAATTAGTGGGAATTTTTAGATTTAGTATTGGATTATTGAAAGGTATTTCTTGTATATCATCATCTTTTCTACAAGAATAGAGTAGAGATAATAGACTTATGATTAGTAAAATTTGTCGTTTCATTATATTTCAGTTATGAAAAAGCCTAACAATATTTCGTTAGGCTTTTTTTATTATGAAGTTATTATTTTAGTTTGTTATTCTACTTTTCCAACTGAGAACATACCAGTTTTATTATCTTTACCATCACCACCAAGGTTATCTACGATAGGTATCATTTTATTGGTGTTATGAACGGTTGGAATATTTCCTAATAGAGTAATTTTGTTAGTTCCATTTAAGAGTTTATCAAAATCAGCTTTAATAGTGATTTTTGGTGCTTTTGTTCCTACTACGGCATTAGAAGGCAGGCTAAGAGTAACTTCTCTGAATGCATCTACACCAGGTACGAAAGGATCTGTTTCGATATTATTTTTTCTAGTACTTCCTGTGTGGATAGAAAAATCTTCGGTATTGTTGTCGTATTTACCTTCTATTTTTGTGAATCTATAACCTGTTCCCCATTCCCAATGCATCTTAGTTTCATTTTTACCTGTTAATTTGAAGAATTTAGGGAATTTTTCTTGGTCTAATAATGTGTTGAGTTCTTTTTTTACACCAAGACCGAGTTTGATTTCTTTATAGTTTCCTGCAGGAATATCGGTAAGGATATAGTCAAAAGTTTTAGCATCTGCTAAATTTACTACTGTAGCACCTTTATCCAAATTATCAATGTTGTAAGGAACTTCTGTACCATCTGCTTTTACAAGAGAGATGTTACTGATTACATATTTCACTTCGTTGAATGTAATGTTTTGGTTGTTAGAAGTATAGGTCTTTCCTAGTTCAAGAGCTTGGTTTCCAACTACATTGTCGAAGTGTAATGTTACATTATTTTTTTCAGGTGTTACATTGTTTTTTTTAGGTGCGTCATCGTTGTTTCTACAAGCAGTAAGTGTCATTGCGAACGCTAAGGCAGGAATTGCCATTAATTTAAAACTTTTCATTGTTTTGAGATTTTAATTAGATTAAGTTATTTTTTTATTTACTTGATTATTAACAATTATTATCAATAGAGAGGCTTTTGTAATTGGCAGTTACAAAAGCCAAATCTCTATTAATAGCAATTAATATTTTGTGATTGGCTATTTATGGTATAAGTTAGTTTAGTTTTTATTTATGTATTTTTTGCAGTTATCTCTTTGAAATATAAATGTTTGCAATAATTATACAATATCAAATTTCTTAATAGAAAAAAGATACTCATTGAGATAACGACTCCAAAATACACATCCTATTATTTTAAAAGAATAGGTTCTTTTTTTGGAATAAAATTTTACTTGTTTTTTTTGTTAAGATGATATATATTAGATATAATCTGTCTATAATCCACCTTTGGCATAGATGAATTAAGTCCATACTAATATATATGCTAATGAAAACTTAGAATAAGAAAGTAGGAGGATGTAAAATCCTTTTAACGAAATTTTGAATGAATAAATCCTCTCTATAAAAAGAAATTTTCAACTTTTCTCTAAATTCAATTTTTTCAATTTTGAATATATTTATTTTTAGAGGTATAAGTTCTATGTGTTTGTAGATACTGAGATTTTCTAAATTAGTATCGGAAGTTTTTTGTAATTCTTTTTTTAATTGACATTGCCCATGGCACTGTAATTTTGGCTTAGTTTTATTTACACAATAGTTTTTTTCTATATAATCTTGGTTTAGCTTAAAATGAATGACAATAAGCCCTCGCTGAAAAGTAATCAGCAGGATTAGTGTCGCCATTAAAATACTAAACACTTTCTTCATATGGCAAAGATAGAATTTTTTTTTGATATAGCAAATTTTTTTATTAAATAAATAAAATTATAATAATTATTATTGATAATTATCAGTTTTAAGTTTTTTTAGTATATATAATAATGTTTGAAGTAGATGAAATAATTTTTTTTAGAAAAAATTTGTGTGTAATAAAAATAATTATTAGCTTTGCCTAAGTTTAAATTTTAATACAATGAAAAATAAATTTTTATTACCCTTATTCGTTCCTATTGCATTTTATGCACAGAACAAGGATTTGGATAGTCTAAAGAAGACTAAGAATATTGAGGAAGTAGTAATCTCAGGAACGATGAAAGCTGTAAATAGGCTTGAGAGTACTGTTCCAGTAGAGGTCTATTCGGAGAGTTTTTTGAAGAAAAATCCTACACCAAACTTGTTTGAGGCATTGCAGAATATTAATGGGGTTCGTCCAAAGTTAAATTGTGCAGTTTGTAATACGGGTGATATTCGTATTAATGGTCTAGATGGGCCGAATACGATGGTTTTGATTGATGGTATGCCTATTGTGAGTTCTTTAGGGACTGTATATGGTTTTTCGGGAATACCTTCTTCTTTGATAGAAAGGGTAGAGGTGGTTAAGGGACCTGCGTCATCTTTGTATGGTAGTGAGGCTCTTGCAGGAGTTATTAATATTGTAACGAAGAGAGCTCATAATGCTCCAAAATTAGCAGTGGATTTGAATACTACAACTTGGAAAGAACATATGGCGGATGTTGGTTTCAAATTTAATATTGGTGATAAGGTAGATGTACTTACAGGGATTAATTATTTTAATTTCCAAAATAAAAAAGATGAAAATAATGATAATTTCCTTGATATGACACTCCAAGATAGAATTTCTGTATTTCAAAAATGGAATGTTCAGAGAAAGGATAATAGAGTTTTTACTCTCGCTGGGCGATATATGTATGAGGATAGATTAGGTGGGGAGTTGGATTGGACGAAGGCATCAAGAGGAAAAGATTATAAATATGCGGAAAGTATCTATACCAAGCGTTCTGAAATTATAGGTAATTACCAATTACCATTCAATGAAAAAATGTACTTAATGTTCTCTGTTGTTAATCACGATCAGAATTCGTGGTACGGAACCCGTCCATTTATGGCAAAACAAAATATTGCTTTTGGACAACTTACTTGGGATAAGAAATTAAGTAATCACGATTTATTAGTCGGTGCAGCAGTAAGATATACTTTCTATAAGGGGGATTTGGGTGTTAGCGGAGTTGATTTACAGAAAATATGGCTACCTGGGGTGTTTGTTCAAGATGAAATTAAATTTTCAGATGCTCATAAATTACTTTTAGGATTAAGATATGATCATAATAATGTGCATGGGAATGTCTTTACGCCAAGGTTAGCATACAAATGGAAAATAAGTGATAATGATATTTTGAGATTTA
>CAKAOY010000093.1 GCA_916710115.1 uncultured Bergeyella sp. | reverse complement strand
ATAACAAAAACTACTTATTTTTTCCTGCTGCCTTCAACAAAGCTCGGAATAATGGATGAGGATTAGCTACAGTAGATTTATACTCTGGGTGATACTGCACGCCGATATAGAATGGATGATCTTTCAATTCCAAAGCCTCTACCAACCCTGTTTCAGGGTTTAATCCCGTAGGTATTAATCCTTTTTTCTCATAATCAGACTTATATTCCGAATTGAATTCGTATCTGTGGCGATGTCTCTCAGAAATCTCTCTACTTCCATAGATTTTAGCAAGTTCGGATCCTTCTATAAGATTACATTTCCATGCGCCGAGTCTCATTGTACCTCCTTTCTCTACGATATGTTTTTGTTCCTCCATTAAGGAAATCACAGGATGAGAAGTTGTTGCCTCAAACTCCATAGAATTAGCATCTGTATAACCTAATACATTTCTCGCAAACTCTATAGTCATAATCTGCATACCTAAACAAATTCCTAATAACGGAATTTTGTTTTCGCGGGCATATCGTGCTGCGATTATCTTACCCTCTATTCCTCTATCCCCAAAACCTGGAGCGATGAGCATTCCATCAATACCTTTTAACTCTTCGGCTACGGATTTTTCATCAATATTTCCAGAATATACCCAGCGGAGTTTCACTTCTGTTTCAAGGTCGGCACCAGCGTGGATAAAAGCCTCTACTATAGACTTATACGAGTCTTGTAAGGAAACATATTTCCCAACGAGGGCTATTTCTACTTTTTTCTTTGGATTTTTATATTTATTGAGGAAATTTTTCCAATTTTTAAGGTCGGCAGGAGTATCCAATGATAGATTAAGCCCCCTGAGTACCACCTCATCAAAATTCTGTTTTTGGAGTTCCAACGGCACTTGATAGATAGTATTAGCATCCATACACTCTATTACATTTTCGCTTGGAACATTACAAAACTGAGCCAATTTCTGCCTTACATCTTTTGGGATTTCATGTTCAGAACGACATACCAAAACATCGGCTTGCAACCCACTTTCCATCAATTGGCGAACAGAGTGCTGAGATGGTTTCGTTTTGAGCTCGCCACTAGCAGCTAAGTATGGCAACAATGTAAGATGTATTACCATTGAATTTTTCTCCCCAAGTTCCCATCTCAATTGGCGAACGGATTCTATATACGGAAGAGATTCTATGTCTCCCACAGTACCTCCGATTTCGGTAATGATGATATCATAATCTTTCTGAGAAAGGATTTTTATTCTTCTCTTAATTTCGTTGGTAATGTGCGGTATTACTTGCACTGTTTTCCCAAGAAAATCGCCTTTTCTTTCTTTTTCTATTACGGTTTGATAGATTCGCCCTGTGGTTACATTATTATTTTGTGAAGTAGGTGAATTAAGGAATCTCTCGTAGTGCCCAAGGTCAAGGTCGGTTTCTGCCCCATCTTCTGTTACATAGCATTCTCCGTGTTCGTATGGGTTAAGCGTACCTGGGTCTATGTTAATATAAGGGTCTAATTTTTGAATTGTTACATTAAACCCGCGTGATTTTAGTAATAACCCTAAGGAAGCCGAAATAATCCCCTTTCCTAATGAAGAGGTTACCCCACCCGTTACGAAAATGTATTTGGTATTTTTACTCATTAGATTTATTTTGATTGCAAATATAGTATTTTTTTACGAATAAATCTTTGTGATTTTGCATATTCATCGATTTAAAACTGCAATTTTACAATGATGATTTTATCACCTCGTTGTATAGTGGCCTCGGCGGTATCCTTGGCTTTATATTTTGATAGGCATTTGGTATAGGAGTAGATATCCTCCACAGTACAATCATCTAATTTTTTGAGAATATCACCTTGCATAATTCCTGCCTTGTAAGCGGGTTTTCCTTCGGTTACTCCTTCTATTTTCATACCATTAGTTCCTGTTGCCAAACTTGGCATCACTCCCATTGAAACTCTCCACTCGGGCATTTGCTCTTTTGGAATAGTTGTTTTCGTGAATGGCACTTGCGGAAAGTATGTAAGTTCCTTAGCTACATCAAACACATATTTGGTAATGATTTTCAGCCCCTCGTAATTGATTTTTTGTGCATCATCAGTAGGTTTATGATAGTCGGGGTGTATCCCTGTGAAGAAAAACAATACGGGAATATCCTGCAAATAAAACGAAGTATGGTCGCTCGGCCCCTGCCCTGCATTGTCAAGTGCCAATTGCATTCCTTCGGGTTTGAATTTTTCTACTATTTTTTGAAACAAGGGTGAAGTTCCTATTCCTCCAATAGTTAAGTTTTTGTGATTATCAAGTCTGCCAACCATATCCAAGTTAATCATTGCAATAGGATTTGGATATTTGCTTTTCACCCCCTCAGCAAAATATTTTGACCCCATCAGTCCATCTTCTTCTCCTGAAAACAAAACAAATATAAAATTGGCATTTTCTTTTGTTTTATTTTGAGAGAAAATTCTTGCCAACTCCAAAACTGCCGATACTCCCGAGGCATTATCATCCGCTCCGTTGTGGATTTGTCCCGTAGCCTCTGGCATCGTAGAGTTATAATGCTCGTTATACCCCAAATGGTCGTAATGAGCCCCAATAATGATAGTCTGCTTGGCTCCATTATCAAGATACCCCACTACATTTCGAGAAAATATTTTTGTAAGTACCTCGCTATTTTTATCTAATCGGATTGTGTATTCAAAGGGAATAATTTCGGATTTGAGTCCATATGATTTCAAATTTTTATATAAAAATTGTGCAGATTTTTTTTCGCTTTCACTTCCTGCCAATCGTCCTTCTAATTTATCCGAGGCAAGGAAATATAGATTTTTTTTCAGGTTTTTGTCTGATATTTTTTCTTTTTTATCCTGCTGAGCTGCTGCAAATACAGAAAGCCCTACCACCCCTAAGGTAATAATTTTTGTTAGTTTCATTTTTCTTCTATTTTTCTGCAAATATAAAAAAAGTAACCTTTTAAAAAGGTTACTTTTGGGGAGGATATTAATTTCTTTTAGGGACATATACCTTATTTCCTTTATCATTGATATAGTATTGCCCACCTCGACTTCCTTCATAGATAGTTTTCCCTTGTCCATAATTATAGGCATTAGGAGAGTAATCTCTTGCACGACTGCCACTCTCTCCCGTATAAAGATTTACATTTCCTTGTGTTGAGAAATTATCATAATTTGTAGAATTTCTCTCGGTCTTGTAGTGTCCATCTACATAGGTTCCGTCTTTTTTGATATATCCATTTTGGTAATTTATCTGGGCATATCCTAATGTACAAAATAGCAATCCAAATAATAATGTTACTTTTTTCATTTTTTTGATTATTAGTATTAGTAACTTAGTTCATAAAATTTTCAATTCGTTTTTTTGTAGTCTGTGGAATATCTGTTTTATAAATCTCAAATTTTTTCACTCCCATTTCTGTAAGCCATTTAGATAATACTTCCTTTTGAATATCCTCTTCATATTTAGAAGAATATTTAGATGGATTTACTTCTAGAACCAAAACTTCTAAATTTTCCAAATCTTTTGTAGGAGCTATTAGTCCAAAATCTATTTCTTTCATTTTACTTTTCCAATCTGCTCCATCAAGACCCATTTCTTTAGATGTTTTTGGTAAAATATATGAAAGACGATTACCCTCTTTTATTTTTGAATTTTCGTGGTATACATATCCATCTGTAAGAATAACCAATATATTTCTATATTTATTTTTATCAGAATCTATAGCTAAATCTTTCACGTCATTTTTAAAAAACTTCCAAATATCAGAACCTATATAATTCTTCGTTGATATGGTTTTATCATATATCTGTTTTAATCCATTTTGATAATTTTCCACAATAGTTTTATATACTTCTTTTTTTTCAGCAGGTTTCATATCAGCAGTATTTACATCCAATGCTTTTGCTATTTCATTTATAGATTCATCTTTTGGAGCTGGACTAAACAATACACGCATTTTCCCTTTCATGTTTAAGTTTCCATTTTTATTCATTTCTTTTTTGAATATTTCTACAAATTCGTCTATAACGGCAATATCCCTCTGCCAATGCTCTGGTGTGTTAGGATATTTCGATGGTTCTATCCTATCTGATAAATCCAATAAAAATGTAATATTCAATTGTTTGCTATCATCACTCTCCACAGAAATATTATTTTTAGAATTTTCTTTTTGCTGATTATTCCCACAAGAAAACAATAGCATACTAATTGCAAAAAGACTAATTATGTTAAAAATTTTCATATATTTTTTATTTTATTATATATTATTTTCGTTATCAGTATTATTATCTTGATTATTTTTACCTCTGTGTGTATCTATAAAATACTTTGCTTCTTTCCATATTTCTTCAATTAAAGTTTTATCTATATCATTTGCTGTCATCCATCTAGTCCAGCCAGTAGTAAAGTTTAATATTCTTCCTTCTAGTCCTCTGTAATCAATAATATAGGTATCTCCATTAATAACTCTATCACATAAATCTCGTTCTGCTTCAAGTATTATTTTCTTTTCCTCTGCATCTGATATTTTTCTTTTTTCCTCCTCTATATCTCTTTCTATTTCTATTATTTCTTTCTTAGGAATATTTTTTTTTTGTTGTATCTTATGTTCCACATCATAATATTTCATTACCCTGTCAAAAATAACCCCCCAGAACATAGATACTAGAAACCCTGCAAAAATTACCATCCAATAATTAATAGATGTAATAGCCATTGATAATGTATGTACAGGCATATCGGTAGTAGAATTTAATACTTTTATTTCATACATTCCTTCCTCTATTTTGTAAGCCAATACACTATCAAATGTAAAAGTAACCAATATTATACCTGCTATCGCCAAATATCTTTGTATAGTTTTTTTTATTTTTTGAAATATATGAAGAATATACCCTAATGCAAAAAATATTACAACCATCATCAGTATAAATCCTAATTCCATTACTGATACATTCATTGCTTTTTCTAATGCCTTTGGATCAAAAACTGCGTTTATCACGCCTCCTTCATTTTGGTTATTCAGAAAATCTTCAGTAAAATTTTTAAAAAAAGCTGAATAAGATGCAGAACTATAGAATATAAACATATACAAAGAAAGAACTACTAATATTCCCAATCCAATATAATGAATTACTTTATTTGGTTTTTCTATATCTATACTTTCGGGGTTTTCTTCTATCCTAATGATATCTCTTTTTAGAGAATTTATTTTTTCTTTTTTATCCTCTATTTTTCTTTGGAAAAGTTCTATAAGTTTTTTTTGCTCCTGCAATTTTACTTCTATCTTATCCTTGTCTTTTTTACAGTTATTAATATTTTTCTGTTCCTTAGCTTTATCTTGCCTTTGTTGATCTACATAGTTTTCTTTTACCAATTTCAGAGACCCCAAAAATGCAGATTTGGTTCCCTCTAATTTTTTTGCTTTTTCGAATCCTGTTCTTTGCAGA
>CAKAOY010000092.1 GCA_916710115.1 uncultured Bergeyella sp. | reverse complement strand
TCGTGCCCTGGTGTATCAAGGAAGGTGATTCTTTGTCCGCCTTCTAATTTTACACTATAAGCCCCGATATGTTGCGTGATACCACCAGATTCTCCTGCGATTACATTGGTTTTTCTAATGTAGTCTAGTAATGAAGTTTTCCCGTGATCCACATGTCCCATTACAGTAACTACTGGTGGGCGAGGGAGTAGATTTTCTTCATTATCGGGCTCTTCGGCAGTTGCTTCTTCTTCGATTTCTGCATCGGAGAATTCTATTTTATACCCGAATTCATCGGCTACGAGGGTTAGAGTATCAGCCTCTAATCTTTGGTTGAGAGTAACCATTACCCCTAGAGAGAAGCAGGCAGAAATTACTTCAGTAGCAGAAACATTCATTAGTGTTGCCAAATCTTGTGCTGTGATGTATTCGGTAACTTTTAGTGTTTTGTCTTCTGCCTCTAATGCTTGTAGTTGTTCTTCTCGTTCTCTACGGAAGGTTCTTTTTTCTCTTCTGTGTTTAGAACCTTTGGACTTACTATTTTTGTTGGTAAGTTTTTCCAAAGTTTCTTTTATTTGGTTTTTCACTTGCTCATCGGTAAGCTCTACGGGCATTACTTTTTCTTTTTTGCCCTTTTTGTTTTTGTCGTTACCGATGTGTGGTTTGTTGGCATTCGGTCTGTTGTTACCTTTATTTTCGGTTTTTGCAGAGTCGTTATTTCCTTGTGTTTCGTTAGGTTTTTCTATTCTTTTTCTTTTTCTCTTGTTTTTGTTAGCATTGCTGTTGTTAGCAGGTTTGCTTTTGTTTTCAAACTGAGACAAGTCTATTTTTTCGCCCACGATTTTTGGTCCCTCTAATTTTGTGAATTGAGTTTTCACATGTTCAGGGGTATCGAACTTCACTTCTGTTTTTTCTTCTGGAAGTTTTGGTGGTTGTATTTTTGTTATTTCTTGTTTTTTTTGTTTGTCTTTTTTTACTTTCTCGGCCTTAGGTTCTTGTTTTTTTTGTTTTTCCTTTTCTTTGTTTTCGGCTTTTTTAGGTTCTTCTTTTTTTCTTGGTTTTGTAGAAGAATCTATTTTATCCAAATCTATTTTATCTAAGATATTTAGGCCACCTACTTTTACTTCGTCTTCTTCTTTTGTAGGAGTAGGTTGTTCTATATTACTTGTTTCAGGGGTATTTTCCTGTTTTTCAGAGGTAATTTCTGTACTTTCGGAAATGGCATTTTCCGATTTTTTTTCTACTTTCTGTTTAGAAATTTCAGTTTCTTTTGCTCCTGAAATTTCATCTGGTACTTTAGTGATGACGATTTCGTGCGAAGCCTTCTTTTGTTCACTATCTTTTGCGAATTCGGCTTTTAGAATATCGTAGGCATCTTCATCTAATTGAGCGTTTAAATTATTCTCATCTACAACGATTCCTTTCTCTTTCAAGAAATTTGCCAATCTGCTCGCTGTAATATTGAATTCTTTAATTGCTTTATTTAATCTTATTTTTGGCATTTATAGTAAATACTTTTTAATTATCATTGAATTGCTTTCGGCTGTTGCATCACGCAAATAGCCATTTTGTAATCTTTGCTGTTTGCCGACTACATTGAGCCGACTGCAATTTTATTATTAATCCTCAAATTCTGCTTGGAGGATACCTTTCACTTCTTCTATCGTTTCTTCTTCCAAATCCACGAGGGTAAGAAGTTTGTTGGTAGGGACTTTTAGGACTTCTTTTGCGGTAGTAAAGTTTGCTTTTCTGAACTCATCAATAATCCATTCCTCAATTTCATCTTTGAATTGGTTGAGATACACATCATCATCTTCATTACTTTCCCTAAATACATCAATTATGTATCCCGTGAGTTGTCCTGCGAGGCGGATATTTTGTCCATTTTTACCAATTACTTTGGATATATCTTCAATTGGAGTACGCACTAAGGCTTTTTTGTCCTCCTCGTTGATGGTAACTTCATTGATAGTGATAGAACTACCTAACGCTCTCTTAATAAATAATTTAGGGTCTTGGCTCCATTGTATTACATCAATATTCTCTCCACGAAGTTCTCTTACTATTCCTTGTATTCTGTTTCCTTTTTGCCCTACACAAGCTCCTACAGGGTCTATATTTTCGTTATCAAGAGCATCAACGGCAATTTTGGCTTTTTCACCAGGTATACGCACTATATTTCTCAATAAGATGGTGTTATCGGAAATTTCAGGGATATCTCGTTCTAATAGTCGTTCCAAGAATTTTGGTGATACACGAGATACATTGATGAGCGGTTTATTACCTTTGAAATCAATGGATTCTACAACAGCCTTAACGGTATCTCCTTTTTTGAAGAACTCATCGCCGATTTGGTTTTTTTTGTCAAGGATAAGTTCGTTCCCTTCCTCATCAAGGATGATCACTTGCGAGCGTCTTGTATGATGTACTTCTCCAACGATTAGTTCGCCAATCTTGTCTTTGAAATCCGCATACAACTTAGAGTGGCTAAGTTCACGGAATTTCTGTGCTAAGATTTGTTTTAGGGTGAGGATACTTCTTCTTCCTAATTGAGAGATGGTGATTTCCTCTGTAAATTCTTCTCCTACTTCTAATGTTGGGTCTATTTTTCTTGCTTCCGAAAGTTCTATTTCGAGGTCATCATCTTCAGACATTTCATCTTCTACGATTACCTTATTTAGTAAGATTTGGAAGTCCCCTTTATCTGGATTTACGATTACATCAAAATGGTCATCAGAGTCATACCTTTTTCTTAATAATGTTTTTAAGGAATCCTCAATGATGTTCATTAGCTCTTCTTTATCAATTCCTCGTTCGTCTCTAAATTCCACGAAAGATTCAATAAGTCCAATATTATTCATCTAAGTAATTTTTTTATTTTTTTTATTAAAATTTTATCACAATCACTGCTTTTTTTATCTCTACAAATGGCACTACACGATTTTCCTCTACATCTATTTTACCCTTGCCAATATCTTTCGGCTTACGATATCTTAGCAGTAGAGTTACAGATTCGTCATCACTTGCTATGATTTCGCCCTTTATCGTTTCGCCCTTCTCAAGAGTAATTTCTAAGTCTCTACCAATATTTTTTTTGTATTGACGAGGAATTTTTAGTGGGTCGGTTACTCCTGCGGACATCACTTGTAGAGAAAAATCTTCCTCTTCTCTGTCTAAATTATTCTCAATGGAGCGACTTGCATCAAGGCAATCTTGGATAGACAAGCTATTGTCTCCGTCTAAAATTACAATAATATCATTACCTGCTGATATTTTTAGGTCTATGAGGAATAAATCCTCTCTCGTAGCAAGAAAATCATTAAGCAACGCTTCTACTTTTTGTCTGAAATTCATAAATATATCTTCATTAATTGTAAAAAAAGGGCCTTCTAAAAAGCCCTTTTTCCCATCTCCGTTAAAATCTTGGTGCAAAGATAGAATAATTTTATTAATTACACAAATTAAAGATATTTTTAATTATATTTGCGGTGATTAATTTCTATTTTAAGAAGATTCAAAAAATAAAAAGTTTAAGATGAAAACAATTAAGGATTCTAATTTTATCGGAAAAAAAGTATTGATTCGTGTGGATTTTAATGTTCCACAAGACGAAAATCTAAATGTAACTGATAATACGCGTATTGTGGCCGCAAAGCCTACTATTGATAAAATACTAGCCGATGGTGGTGCAGTAATCTTAATGACTCACTTAGGAAGACCAAAAGGGCAAGTAAATGATAAATTTTCAATCAAGCATATAGCATCTGAGATTGAAAAAGTTTTTGGAAAACCAGTGAAAATAGCTTCAGATTGTATTGGTGATGAGGTAGAAAAAATTGCATCTAACTTAAATGAAGGCGAAATTTTAGTGTTAGAAAACCTAAGATTTTACAGTGAAGAAGAAAAAGGTGATAAAGTTTTTGCTGAAAAATTATCAAAATTAGGTGATGCCTATGTAAATGATGCTTTTGGAACAGCCCACAGAAAACATGCTTCTACAGCCGTGATTGCTGATTTCTTCCCAGAAAATAAATATTTTGGGTTACTAATGGCAAAAGAATTAGAGGCAATAGACAAAGTTTTATATAACTCCGAACGACCTGTAACTGCAATCTTGGGTGGCTCCAAAGTGTCTTCTAAAATCACTGTGATAGAAAATATATTACCAAAGGTAGATAATCTAATTATTGGTGGTGGTATGGCCTTTACCTTTATTAAGGCACAAGGCGGACAAATAGGAAATTCTATCGTGGAAGATGATAAATTACAACTTGCTCTGGAAATTCTACAAAAGGCTGATCAGCAGGGTGTTAAAGTATACCTACCAGTAGATACCATCATTGCTGATGAGTTTTCCAATGATGCTAATACCAAGGAGGTGAATATTAACGAAATACCCGATGGATGGCAGGGGCTTGATGTAGGACATCAATCTGCAAATATTTTTAATGATGTGATACTTAGCTCTAAAACAATCCTTTGGAATGGACCAGTTGGTGTATTTGAGTTGCCAAACTTCGCTAATGGAACCAAAAAATTAGGAGATAGTATTGCTGAAGCAACAAAATTAGAGGCATTCTCCCTCGTTGGAGGTGGCGACTCTGTGGCATTTGTGAAGCAAAATGGCTATGTTGATAAAGTTTCCTATGTATCCACAGGAGGCGGTGCAATGTTAGAAAGCCTTGAAGGATTGGAACTTCCAGGGGTAGCGGCAATTAATAAATAATAAAAAACCTCTCCGCAGGGCAACCGCATCAAAATTTAGAATAGCTAAACTTTTGCCTTACGAGTGCCGTAGGCACGATACTCTTCATAGCTCATGGCGCATATTAAGAATTATTCTGATATTTGTGGAGTAGTAAAAGATATTGTTTGGAGTTGAATCCCTAGAAATAGGAACTTGTTAGATTAGAATTGTAGAATTCTTTTGTGATTAATATATAATAGTAATGATAAGATTTAGAAGAATAGTTTGCCTTTTAATGCTCTTGATGACGATGAGTGCTGGTGCTCAGGTTCTTGATGTGCAAGAGTCTCAAGGTTTTGGAGCCCTTGCTCAAAAAGGAGTTAAAATGGAGGATTGGGGCGATAAGCAAGTAAAGCTCTCGCGTAACGACTCAATTGATGGGAATAAAGGTGTAGAGGCACAGTCGCAATATCCCATTCTTTCGCAGAAGTCGAAACGTCATAGCATTGGTTTGAAATTTATGGGACTTAGTTTTCACCCTCTTAGTGGAGAGCCTAATGCAGAGCTGATGCCCAATCGCTTAGATGAACAGGCTTATTTTGTTTGGGACTTGGGTGCTCTCCTTACGTATGAATACTTTATTGTACCTGATGTCCTTTCTGTCAAGTTTATACAAGGTCTGTATGCGGATTGTGCTGCTCAGTTTGCAGGTGTGACGAGCATTGGGCTACGAGCTCGTATTTTTCAAATTGGTCGGCATAGCCTCTTCGGAGGAATTGGTCCAACGTGGA
>CAKAOY010000091.1 GCA_916710115.1 uncultured Bergeyella sp. | reverse complement strand
CAATGCCCTAAAATATTTTGAACTTATTGCCAAAAAACTTGGGAAGCCTATCGTAATAAATATGAGTATTGGAGGACATACCAATGCCCACGATGGAACTACACCTGAAGAACTTGCATTGAATAAATTCGTAAGAGAAAAAGGGCATGCAGTAGTAGTAGCAGCAGGAAATGAATATGGGCAAAACCTACACACTTCGGTAACCTTAGCTCCGAATGAAACAAAAAGTGTTACTTTCACTCTTAGTGGAGACGAATCTCAAGCCGAGAAAACAATCGCCTATCTACTATTTTTTGGAACAGAGGACAATATTGTAGATATTAATATAACCGCTCCTGATGGGAAAACTTATAACTATCCTAATTCAAGAGCTGTTACTCACAAAATCATCAATAATGCTTTCTCTTTAAAGGGAACAAACGCACCTTTTGAAGCAACTCAAAAACGTGCTTTTGACTTATTATTAACTAGAAATGAAGGACACACGGATTCACCAGAAGGTAATTACGTCATTAATTTCACCAACAAAGGGGACAAAAACATTACTTTACACGGTTATAAAAATACTGTAAGTCAATGGGTAGCTACTGAATGGGAAAATGGTGATAACCAATATATTGTAGGATCACCAGGTTCAGCAGATGGTGCTATTACCGTAGGTGCATATACTACGAAAGTTTCTGTAGAGTCCAGAAGAGGAACGAGTATGATTAACTTCCCTCTCGTGGTGCAAGAAGATATATCTGATTTTAGTTCTGAAGGGCCTAGAACTGATGGAGCTCTCAAACCAGACATCACAGCAGCGGGTATGTTCATCGTTTCATCAAGAGCTAATGGAACAGAAGGTAATTACTATTTACAAAACCAAGGAACAAGTATGGCCTCTCCTGCTGTAGCAGGAACGGTTGCTTTACTTTTCCAACAAAACCCGAGTCTTACAGCTTCTAAAATAAAGGAGTTAATTACCTCTACGGCTAATAAGGATGAAAAAACAACAAACCAACCTAACGCAAGATGGGGCTATGGTAAGTTAAATGCTTATTCTGCATTAGCAAAACTTCTGGAAAACCCTTACCATTCAGAGTATGAGAGAATAATGTATGATGAAAACTTCTTGGTTCAAGCACAAGAAAAATCAGAACACATAGCAAAAAAAGTAGTTGCTGTAAGATTCACACCTACCAGAACAGGTAAATTAGGAGGCTCCACATTCTTCTTAGGAAACAGAGATGGTAGTAATACCGATATAACCATAGAAGTAAGAAAAGCTAATGGAACAGAACCTGGCAAAGTAATTGCTAGCAAAAAAGCAAACCCAAACAACTGGATGAGAGGTACTTGGAGCTATATTGACCTTTCTGACCTGAATGTACAAATCACTTCGGGAGAAGATTTTTTCATTAGTTATAACTTCCTAAACAGAAGAGGTGGTTCTGTAATGACAGAATCCACTAAGGTAGATAATAGAACCTTTATCTCCAATGATGGTACTAACTTCTCAAAAGTAACAGAATACGATGCTAAAATCCGTGCCTATGTGTATGAAGACCAACCACAAGTAAAACACCTCGCAGAGGTAAGTGAAAGCGGAAAAGTAGATGATGTGGCAACAGGAAAAAACTATATCTTCAATAATTATGACCTTATTGCAAGAGTAGAAAAAGACGATAACCACAACATTAGCGGAGAAGTATCAGCGAAAGTATGGGTGGATAACAAACCTACAAAATATGTTTCCAGAAGATACCAAATCGTGCCAAATAACAATGCCGAGAATGCAAGTGGAAAAGTAACCCTATTCTTCACACAAGCAGAATTCGATGCCTACAACAAAGGTAAAGCAGTGCAATTGCCAACTTCGGCTACGGACGAAGCAAACAAAGCAAATGTTATCATAGAGAAGTATCCAAGCAATAACTTTAATGAAAATTGGGTGCCGAACTCAAACTCGAACCCTGTACAAATTAAAGTATCACCTGAGAATGTTCGTTGGAATGATACTTACAAATACTGGGAAGTAACTTTCGAAAATACAGGATTCGGCGGATTCCTAATCGGTACAGAAGCTACCCTTGCAGAATCTTCACCAAGAGCAGAAATTAACATTGGACCTAACCCTGCCAAGGATATTATCAATGTTAATATTATATCAAATGCTAAAATTGAGATATACAACGGAGCGGGTAGATTAGTAAAATCTTTTGATGGCCACAAAGGTAATAATCCTTACAATGTATCCGACCTACCAAAAGGATACTATGTAGTAAATGTCACCCTTGAAAATGGTAAAAAAGTATCCGAAAAAATCATCAAAGAATAATCTTTTATTCCATATTTTCAGTAAAACCTCTTTCCTCCGTGAAGGAGGTTTTCTGTTTTATTAATTTTATATATTTTTATATCTTTGCAAATCTAAAATATAAACAAATGTCAAAATCTTTAATACCAAAATTAGAAGCCATCAAACAGCGATACAATGAGGTTGCTGACCTTATTATCCAACCCGATGTGATATCCGACCAAAAAAGATACGGACAGCTCAATAAAGAATACAGCGATTTGGGAAAAATCGTACGAGTATATGACGACTATAAAGGAGCTTTGGACAGCATTAAAGAATCCGATGAAATCATCGCTGATGGTTCAGATAAAGATTTGGTAGATTTGGCGAAACTAGAAAAATTAGAAGCTCAAAGCAAAATACCAACATTGGAAGAAGAACTAAAAGTCCTACTAATACCAAAGGACCCCGCCGACGACAAGAATGTTATTGTAGAACTTCGTGCAGGAACTGGGGGAGATGAGGCAGCAATCTTCGTAGAGGATATATACAGAATGTATGCTATGTATTTCAAAAATAAAGGCTGGCGACACGAAATTACCGATTCCAACGAAGCTTCAAAGGGATACAAAGAACTCATTATGAAGGTTGAGGGAGATGGTGTATATGGTATTATGAAGTTCGAATCCGGTGTACATCGTGTACAGAGAGTCCCAGAAACGGAATCTCAGGGGCGTGTACATACGTCGGCAATCACCGTGGCGGTACTCCCAGAAGCAGAAGAGGTAGATGTAGAAATAAACCCTGCTGATATTGAAATGCAAACTTCCCGTTCGGGCGGTGCAGGGGGACAAAATGTAAATAAAGTGGAAACCAAAGTACAACTTACACACAAACCTTCGGGTATTGTAGTAGTCTGTCAGCAAGCTCGTTCGCAATTGGCGAACAGAGAATTAGCAATGGAAATGCTTCGTGCCAAACTATATGATATCAAGCTACAAGAAGTAGTAGGCGATATTGCCGCACAAAGAAAAACAATGGTATCCACGGGAGACCGCTCTGCAAAAATTAAAACCTACAACTATCCACAAGGGCGTGTAACAGACCACCGAATCAATAAATCCATCTATAACCTTGATTCTTATATGAATGGTGATATCCAAGAAATGATAGATGCTGTGATAATGGCTGAAAATGCTGAAAAGATGAAAGGCGAAGAAGAAAATTTATAAAAAAATCCACTCTTCGGAGTGGTTTTTTCATTTTGATAATAATCTACTTTCCAAACTTAAAAATATTATTATTGGCATAATATTTGCTAAATGATTATCAAAACAACAATGAAAAAAGTATCCGTAATAGTTCCCGTGTATAATGTAGAAAACTACATTACAAAATGTTTGGAATCCTTGGTGTCCCAGACTTTACAAGATATGGAAATCATCATCATAAATGATGGTAGTACGGATAATTCTCAACAAATAATAGATAATTTCGTAAAGAAATATCCAGAAAAAATCAAAGCCTTCATTAAAGACAATGGAGGCCTCAGTGATGCCCGAAATTTTGGAATAGATAGAGCAATTGGAGAATTTATCGGATTTGTGGATAGTGATGATTATGTTACACCCACAATGTTTGAGCAGATGTATCTACTCGGTAAAAAAAATAATGCTGAAATGGTTATCTGCAACCTTCAAAAGGTAAATGAACGGGGTGAAATAACCCAAAAACTATGCCAAATACCGAATATGCCCGAAAGTATTGATATAAAACATCATTTTTCTATTTTCGCGGATTTGAGTTATTTTGCTTGTAATAAGATTTTCAAAAAAGAACTCTTTGACGGAAAAAAATTCCGAGAAGGATTACACTTTGAAGATATAGAGCTCATCCCTCAATTATTATTAAAATGTAAGACCATTGCTCAGACTCAAGAATATCATTATCAATATTTTGAAAGGGAGAATTCAATTAGTAAGACCCATACACAGAAAGGATTAGATATATTAGAGGCTATAAAATCCGTAGAACGAGCATTTAAAAAATCCGATTACAAAGAGGAGAAAACGGTACTCAAAAACTTCTGTATTTTAGAGGGGATATATACTTTTTTGGCATACTTGGCCTTTGTGAAAAATCGTGATACCTACAAGTATATGTCTAGCGAGTTACAAAAATTCATTAAAGAACGGAATATCAAAAAAATAGAAATTTTAAAATATCGCCGTTTTGGTAGAAATTATTTATTATCTTTGCCTATACGAAAAAAATTGTATTACATTCTGTATTTTTTTAACCAACAAAAAATTTTAAATTTTATTTTGAACAAAATATAGCATATGGCATTTCTGCACCCATACTTTACAATAATCACTATTGCTCTCATTGCTTTCAGTTTTAGGGAAGTATATGGTGGTGATTATAAAAACTATAAGGGTGTTTGGGTAGTTGTAATTGCTATGATTTTTTTCATTGGTGCAAGAAACTGGGTGGGTGTAGATTATGGAGCCTATGTAGATATTTTCTACTATTGGGGTGCTAGATTAGAGTATGGTGATGTATTGGACAAGATGCTAATGCAAGAGTCTAATCTAGATATTGAATGGTTTTATATCGTAATAGGCGATATATTTCATGATTTTTTCTTGCCATTCCAGTATTTCACCTTATTCTTAGCAATATTTTCATTAGGATTGAAGTATATTTCATTTGAACAATCTTCAGTATATCCAGCTCTAAGTATGCTTCTTTATATGTTTCCCTCCTATTTTACGGGAGATGGTGGGCAGATGAGGCAAGGTTTTGCAATGGGGATATTAATGTTTTCTTTTGTATTCATAAAACAGCGGAAGTTATTATTGTTCTTATTGATGGTTTTCTTAGCCATAGGCTTCCATAAATCTTCGGCAATATTTATTTTAGCATATTGGTTTGCCGTCATTCCTTTTACTCGTAACCAATTATTAGCCTTAGTTTTAATATGTGTAATACTATCACCTTTTAAGGTTTATAATCATATTTCTATATTAGAGAGTCTCGCTCCTGCGGAGATATATAGCGGATTTACAGACTTTGCAGAAATAGAGGAAGGGTCAGCCACTGCCATTAAATTCCCAGATTTAATGTGTGTATTGTATATGTTTCTAATCTATACTTACGATAAGGAGGCTTGCCAGAGAATTCCTTACTACGAATATCTGAGAAATATTAGT
>CAKAOY010000090.1 GCA_916710115.1 uncultured Bergeyella sp. | reverse complement strand
GATTTAGTACCATCTTTATAGAAAAAAGATTCTAAGTATAATGTAGCGCAATGAGTTTGCCCTTTCACAGAGTGTACAGTTGCTACTTCAATATTTATATCTCCTTCTGTATATAAATTGTTGTCTTTTAGTTGTTCTGTATTATCAGGAACTTGTGTTTGACTTTCTTGATTGAAAAGACTTGAGCTTATAGTAAGATTTTTAGTTTCGTCAAATATCTTGATAAAGTCATTCATATAGGACTTAATTTCATCATAAGCCTCATCAAGTTTCCCTTTTAAAATAAGCATAGACCAATGATATAACTTCAAATTAAACTCCTGATATTTATCAAAATATTTCTCTTTTAAGGTTTTAAACAAAATGTATTTTGTAAAGTATCTTTTATTATCATCAAATATATCTTCAAAACGCAATACTTTTAAAAAGGCATTAATGATGTTATTTTTGATTGATTTTAATGTTTGGGAGTTTCTATCATAAAATAACAAATAGTCCTTTAAAGTATCATAATCCTGTTTACTTTTAGTATTATCTTTTTTATAGGTAGGGAAATAATTTGTTATCCTTAATTCTGTTTCACTCTTCCACTGGGCATTCCAACATATTGCTTTTATTGGATATTTTCCATGGTCAATCAATCTACCTTCTTCTTTGAACCCTTTTACAAGTTCCGCAAATTTAGGGATAACTTTTTCTTTTGAGGCATCATTAAAAAGAATAATATGAGGCTTAATATCACATCCATTTAATCCTATAATATCGAAATTATTAGGATTATTCACAGCAAAACTTTTTACTACATTTGCTATTTTAGAGCTTAAACGATGGCTATTAGTTAAAACTAAATTATTCCTCCTATCAATCCAATTAACCTCATTACTTTCTATATTATTGAAAATTGCTTGATTCTTATCTCCTATTCTCTGAAATATTGATGTACTATTTCCATCATCATAAAATAGTTTCTCCAATAAATCATATTGATGAGTCTCCATATCTTGCATTTCATCTACAAATACATACGAAAAACGCTTTTGTATAATTTCTTTGATTTTTGGGAAATGAAATAAATATGCTTTAGCTAAAAAATAAGCATCATCAAAATGTAATATGCCTTGTTTTAAGATGTTTTTTTTAAAAGATAAGAACCATTCGTATAATTTTTCTTTTTCTTCATTTGTATAGTCTTGATAATTTTGAGGCTTAGTTTTTCCTATTGGTTTTTTAACACTAAACTCTTCCCCATTTAATCTATTTACTAATATAGAGTTGCTATCTTTTATATCAAATCTAACATCATAAAATATATTAGGGTTACTATTCTTTATATGAAGAATTTTTGCAAAATAATTCTCAGAAAGTTTAAATCTATAATTATAAGGATGCTCTAATATTTTTGTCACCCTTTCTTGATATATTTCATTATCAATCCTAACAGGTTTCTTCTTACAAATTGTTGTATAATATGGAATAGCTAAGAACTCATCAACAAAACTTTGAATTGTACCAATAAAATTAGGGTATCTAAATAATTTAGGACAAAATAATTCTATCTTATGTTTTATTTCATCAATAGCTACATTAGTATGAGATAAAACTAAAATTCCTGAGTTATCAACAAAAGGTAATTTACGCTCTAAAATTAATAATTTAGCTAACAAAGCTGTAGTTTTTCCACTGCCAGGCACTGCTTGTAAATCAATCACTTCAAGATTTTTGATAAAACTTCTCCTCTCATCATCAAAGTGTTGTCCTTCTGTCAAAAGTATTTTTTCAGCATACTCTATATCACTCTCTGTAATGTCAATTGCCTGCTGCATATTTAATAGCTTTTTTTAGATAACATATAGTATCACTTTCTTCAAGAGAAATATTCTCTAAACCATCAAGGTAATTAGCTAATTTGTATGCTATTTCTGCTTTTTCTAATTTTCCTATTATAAGTTTCCTTGCCAGCTCTTTCTCAAAATCAGAATTCCAACCACTCCTCGTATGAATTGATTTTACAATTTTTTGAAATTCCTGTTTCAAAGTATCAGATAAATTCAAGCAATATTCTAATGTCCAACGAGGAGCAACAAAATATTTCACATTTTCAAAGGATTTTGATTTTATTTCTATTATTTTGTTTTCTCTTTCACTATCTATATTATCCTTTTTTTGATAATCATTGCCATTCACTTCATACTCCCTCACATCACAATCTGTTACTACAGCTACAGGAATATCCATAAAAGGAGCATTTTTCCTCAGAAATATTTTAGAATAATGGTCAAATCCTAGATTACCAATATTAACGACAGAAACTCCTTTTGTTGTTAAATCAAATCCAATAGCCTTAGCTAAACTTGGAATTAAAATTTCTTCAGCCCAGCCTTCTACTAAGATAACTCCCTTAGCAAAAAACAAATTAGACTTGGTTACATCAAGAAATTTTTCTAAAAACACATAACTATCCTCCTTTAATTCTGTATAGTCTTTCCCCATAGGAAAAGCATTATTTCCGTTACAAATAATGAGATTTTCAAGTTTGATTTTTGATGCTAAATTGGGGCTATGTGTTGTAATAATAAGTTGTACCTCCTCTTGTTTTTGCAAAGTTTCTATCACTTGCATTTGAGCTTGTGGATGAAGATGTGCTTCCAATTCTTCTATTAAACCTAATCTCAATCCTTCCCAATTTTCTTTATTCAAATGAAGTAATTCAGCTGCCATAAATAGCCTATTCAAAGTTCCTAAGCCAACATTCTTTTGACCATTTAAAGACAAACTTAATTTTTCAAGAATACTTTTTATATCATTTTTTGATGCTTCAAATAGTGATTCCTTTTCTTCTCCATAAAACCCTTTAATATAAGAATCTATATTATCTTTTATATGACCTGCTCCCTCAGCACTTCTAAAATATTCTTCCACTTCAGTATTGATTCTCTCAAATTTTTCAACAAGAGGATGGGGTATGTCTTTCTCCTTGAAAATATCGTCTCCCAATAATATTTGAGAAAGCCTTGAGTTTTTTTTTGAGATTAATTCATTCTCAGCATCTCGCAAAGGTCTTAAATAAGTAGCTTTTAGATACTCCCGTGCTTCAGCTGTTAATGAATATCCTTCTGTGTCCGCACCTGCTTTTACTTCTGAAGGAAGTATTTTGTAATCTTTTCTTCTTACATCATAAAAAACTCTCAGAATAGGAGTTGAATCTTCTCCTTGCCCTTCCCAAGTAAGCCATTCTGTAAAATTCTTAGCTTCTTCATCCAAAAGTCCTTTAAACTTTAATTCTATCCTAAGTCTATCAGAATTGTTATAGAAATCGTCTGCTTCAATCTTGATATACTCATAGCTATGGGTCTTTAATACTATTTTTATAGCATCAATAATAGCTGTTTTCCCTGAATCGTTTTCACCAATAAGCACATTAAGCCCTTCTGTGAAATTCAGGTCTAAATTAGGTTCCTCAATATTAAAAGTATCATTGCCATACTTCCTAAAGTTCCAAAGTTTTATATTTGATAGGTACATAATTTTTTAATTTGGAATATGGTAACAAATATATAAATAATCTATGTTTATCATTGTATAATTTTTATGACTAAAATAAAGACTTTATCATAAAAATTAAAAATTTGATTTAATGCCAATATTTTTCATTAAAATAATTCTTTGTATATGAAAAATCCTCCTAACTATTAGGAGGATTATATTTTATTTTAATATTTCTATGACTTCGCAATTATCATAACTTACTTTGGCTTTTAGCTTGTAATCATTTCTTACCCCAAGCTTATTGGTTAAACTGAAATGAGTAGTTACAATCGCATAGTCTTCTTTCATATCAGTAGATGTATCAATATGTTCATATTTTACTCCATCAGCCTTAATGGTTCTGATATAAAATCTTAACTTGGTGTGAGTACCATTTGTAAAGCAATTTTTCAAAAATTTTTCTCTTTTATATGCTAATTCTTTTTCTTTATCCTTTTTCTCCGTATTTTGAGTTATTTCCTCTTTTTTAGTAGTTTTTTCATTTTGGATTGTGTATGTAATCTTATTTGGATTAAATTCTTCTGATTTTACATATTTACCAATCTCTGGAGTGTCTGCGAAAGCAGAAGGGAAAAATGACAAGGTATTGGTATATAGCATATTAGCTAATTCTCCACTAAAAGAAGCAATATTATGTCTTGCCAATTTTTCTCTTTCTTTTGCTGTCAATGCTCTTCCTAAAGTATTTGCTCCATAATGGCTTTTATGCATCAAATCAAGTAGGTTTTTATCATCTAAAAATTCAATATTTATTTTTTTGCCTTTTTCTGTTGTAATTTTGTTGATTACACCTTTAATTTCAAGCATAAACTTTTCATTAGAAACATCCACTTTATCAAGTAGAACAAAATAACTTGGGGCTCCATCTACCCTAATAAATTCTTCGTAAATAATTTTATAAAAAATTGTAGGCTCGGGTATTTTTTCTTGTTGAGGTTGTGGTTTTTCCTCTACTACATTTTTCTCTGCATTTGTATTTTTAGGTTTCTGCTTTTTGGGCATAAATCCAGCCATTGAGAAAAATAAAATAACATAAACTCCATACCTCAAGAACCTATTGCTTTCTAAAATTGGCAGTTTTTCCGCAATCTTTTTAAAAATAGGAGGCAAAAGAAATAAGCCTAATACCAACGCTAAAGCTCCTGCTATAATGGAGCCTTCCATAATAAGTCCCAATGCTGTAAAGATAAATATACTCCCTGCAGCATACTTCACTTTCACTAAGTGTTCTCTTTTCATAATAGAAAATAATTTTATTTCCCCAGTCCCAAGAGAGGTTTAACTTGATTTTAATTAGATAGTGATTCAAAATAGAAAGCGTGGGACTGAACTTACTCTTTCATCAGAGGCTCGCCAAAGCCACGCACCAAGAATAAGACAGCCCACGCCGTATGGTGTGAGCGTCTTAACTCTTGAATAGGTGCTATTATTGAAATTGGCGATTTCTGATGACCTTCAAAAGCTAACGCTTAATATTTACGATAAAATTTAGCACAAAAATAAGAGATAAAAATCACTTTGGCAAAGAATTAACATATCTATCATAAAGAATCAATACTTGAGAGGCAGAAAAATTATAACCTCTGCTGGTTTTGAAACCATTATCATTGAGTTGTTGTGCTATTTTAGCATAAGATTTTCCAGTCTCTCGGAGGGAAACAATCAGAGCTGTAGCCTTGCGGTTATTTTCATTGTTAAGAGCCTTGTTTTTCATTGCTTCAGCTCCTTGTTTTTGAGCTTCATAGGTGAGGTTTTTCGGATTACCTAACTTTTTACCTTTATTTCTCAATTCCTCCAATGCAGCTATTGTTCTTTTACTTATCAATTCTCTTTCTTCTTGTGCTAAAACCGCCATTATTCCGATGGTTAAGGAGTTCGCCTCTGGCATATCACAACACTTGAAATTCACTTGGCTATCCTTCAATAAAAAGATAAACCCAGCGTTACGGCTGAGTCTATCCAGTTTGGCGATAAGTAATATCGCACC
>CAKAOY010000089.1 GCA_916710115.1 uncultured Bergeyella sp. | reverse complement strand
TTTTAGCATTTCTCGAAGGTTGATTTCCATATCCGAAGCCACCCCTTGAGCCCCTCCCGAAGGTTGGTGTATCATCACGCGGGAGTGTCTCAGTGCAGACCTTTTACCCTTTTCACCAGCTACCAAAAGTACTGCTCCCATAGATGCTGCCATTCCTGTGCATATAGTGGCTACATCAGGTTTTATGATTTGCATCGTGTCGTAGATACCAAGGCCAGCATATACGCTACCTCCTGGGGAATTTATGTAGATTTGTATATCTTTTGCAGGGTCGGCACTTTCAAGGAAAAGTAGCTGTGCCGTTACAATATTAGCAACTTGGTCGTCTATTCCTGTACCAAGGAAAATGATTCTGTCCATCATCAGACGCGAAAAAACATCCATCTGAGCCACATTCATTCGCCTTTCTTCCATAATATAAGGTGTGAGATTCATTGGAGAAAACATTCCCATATACTCGTCCGTAGCCAATCCCGAGTTACCCAAATGTTTTACAGAAAAATCCCTAAATTCTTTTTTAATGTCCATAAATAATTAATTATGAGGCAAAGATAATCAATTTTATCAAAGAAAAAAATAAAAATCTATCTTAAATTTACTAAAAATCACCATCTGAAAACTCTTTATAATTTATTGTTTTTCATTTAAATATTGATAATTTTTAAAGTTATTTATATGAAAATCAGATAAATGTGTCCATAAGGATAAAATATTAAAAGGCATTATATCTAAAACTAAAATTAAATTCTTATTTTTGAAAAAAATTTCATAATGGCAGAAGAAAAAGATAAAAAGACCAATGACAAGATAGAAGATAAAAAGAAGGCTCTCTCTCTTATTTTAGAGAAATTAGACAAAACCTATGGTAAGGGGACGGTGATGACTCTCGGTAGCGACTCCGTAGATGCTTCTATTGAGGTAATCCCTTCTGGCTCTCTTGGGCTTGATATTGCACTTGGAGTGGGAGGCTATCCTAAGGGGAGGATTATAGAAATCTTTGGACCAGAATCTTCAGGTAAAACAACCTTAACTTTGCACGCTATTGCTGAAGCCCAAAAAATGGGGGGAACGGCTGCTTTTATTGATGCAGAACATGCTTTTGATAGTATCTATGCAAAAAAGTTAGGTATTAATCTTGATGAGTTGCTCGTCTCTCAACCAGACAACGGTGAGCAGGCATTGGAGATTGCCGATAGCCTTATCCGTTCGGGAGCAATAGATATTGTAGTGATAGATTCCGTAGCGGCACTTACTCCAAAAGCTGAGATAGAAGGTGATATGGGAGACTCCAAAATGGGGCTACACGCGAGACTAATGTCTCAAGCATTGAGAAAATTAACAGGAACTATCAATAAAACGAATTGTACAGTGATTTTTATTAACCAATTGAGGGAAAAAATCGGTGTAATGTTCGGAAGTCCAGAGACAACAACGGGAGGTAACGCCTTGAAATTCTATGCATCTGTGAGGATAGATATAAGAAAATCAGGCTCACCAATAAAAAATGGAGAAGAGGCAATCGGTAGCCATGTGAAGGTGAAAATTGTGAAAAATAAAGTAGCTCCTCCGTTTCGTCAAGCGGAGTTTGATATAATGTATGGTGAAGGAGTGTCCAAAGTAGGAGAAATCCTTGATACAGCAGTAGATTTGGATATTATCAAGAAAAGTGGTTCTTGGTTTAGTTATGGAGATACCAAGTTAGGACAAGGTAGAGATGCCGTGAAGGATATAATAAAGGATAATCCAGAATTAACAGAAGAATTAGAAAATAAAGTAAAAGAGGCTATTGCTAATAAAAAGAATTCGTAGTTTTTAATTTTTTTTATTTTTATATTTTTTTTAATTTTTTATTATTTGTTATTAAGAAATAAAGGCTCCAATTTTGGAGCCTTTATTCTTGTTATGAAGTGTTAAAATGTTATTTGTTTGTAGTTTCTTGTCTTTGTTTTTTTTGTAATTTCGCCAATCTCTCCACTTGCTCTGGTGTTAGTGCCGAAGCCGAAAGTTTGTAAGGGTTGATGTCTTTTTCCAAACTTTCTTTTTTCTTTTGTAAATCTTTGATTTCTGCTATTACGGAGGAATCGCCTTTTTCTAGTTTTTGTATAAGTTGGTTATTTTTATCAATAAAAGCTTCGTATTCGTCCAGCCTTTTATCCCAATCTATTTTACCTTGTTTGGTAGTAGATTTTGGAGCATTTGGATCTTCGGAGCCATTATCTTCGGTTTGCTCTTTTGGTTGTTGATTTTGTTGGGTTGTAGTTTCTTCTACCAGTTTTTCTTCTTGTTTTCCGTTACAAGCAATTGTCATTATAGCTATGATTAGCGATAGGCAAATACTTTTTCTACTCATACTGTTTTACATTAAATTTTCTTGGCAAAGATAGCATTTTTTTCAGGAATATTATGTATTGATTTTTGTGTTATTGAGAAAAAATATTATTTTTGGCTGGACATTATCTAAGCCAATTTTTAATAATTTCCCAAAAGTTTTTACCGAGGAAATAGATTAGGGTAGAGGTTATCGCTCCTTTTATTGTGAAAAATATCAGCCCTATGATGCCAATTTTTTTGATATAGTTGAGTATCTTTGTTTTATTGTTATTCATAATGATTTGAATTTTCACAAAGGTATATTATTTTTGTTAAATCTAAATAAAAAAAGTAAATATTTATGGAAAAAGATATGCAAGTATGTGTATTTGAGGCAACTAGCTGTACCGAAATAGAGCCTATAAAAAATATATTAGATGAAAGAGGAGTGTCTTACTCTGTGCAGGAAATGGAAGATTCTGATATATTAAAATTAAAAGTAAATATCCTTGATGAGCAGAGAGCTTTTAAGTGGATTGATAAATATTTAGAAAATGTTGCTAAAAAATCCTATATTTTTCGAAAGGCTATTAAGGAGGATATTGAGAGTGTTTGTCAAATTTTACAAAATGCCATTGAGCGACGAAAAGAAGATAGAAGCGAGCAATGGCAGAATGGCTATCCTAATCGAAAAGTTGTGGAAAGTGATATAGAAAAAGGTTTTGGATATGTTTTGGAGGATGGTGCAGAGGTATTGGGATATATTGCCATTACGGATAAAGACGATGCTTATTCGGAAATCAATGGAAATTGGCTATCCAAAAATAAAGAATATATAGCCCTGCATCGTGTGGCAGTGTCACCTAAGGTTTTGGGTAAGGGTTTAGCACAGGAAATTCTAAAACGAGCAGAGCAGTGTGCTATTAATAATGATATACATAGTATAAAGATGGATACTAATTTTGATAATCTTTCAATGGCGGCTATTTTGGGTAAATTAGGATATTTGTATTGTGGGGAAGTATGCAGAAATGGAGAGATGAGAATTGCTTTTGAGAAAAGACTTTAACATATTGAAATATAAATTGAAAGAGGGGATATAAAAATGAAATTTAGATTTTTAATAGTGGTTATCTGTCTGGGTATTATAGCGAACGCCCAGACGGATTCTATTTTGTATGAATTAAATAAAATCAAGACGAAAAACTCAATATTAAGGATAAAAGATTCTCTCCGAGAGGCTATTGTAAAAGATGAATTGGGGCAAATTGTAGGAGCAAAAAATAAAAATAAAGAGCTTGAAAAATATAAACAAGAATTACTGAAAATCAAAAGAGAGGATTCTATTAATGTTGAAAATCAACGAAATGAGATTAACAAACTTCGAGAAAAGGTAGTTCCTTATCCCGTGATGTTTTTTCATAAAAAATTGTTTGATATTTATTCTGGTATAGGGCCATTTTCAGCAAAGGAAAGAGCCTCTGATATTGAAAAGGAGTTAGAAAATATCTACGAAAGTAAAGTTTATTTTGAGGATTCTTTGAAGATTCAGTCCTCAAAAAATTATCTTAATGTGGTGTATATGGGGAGTGTGGTAACGAGTGTGTCTCAGGAAGATGCTCTTTGGGAAAATGTTCCGCAAGATTCTTTGGTGAGAAAATATAGAGATATTATTAATACTCATATTAAGGAAAATAGAATAAGCCATACTACGGAGAATAAAATAACGAGTTGGCTGATGGCATTGGGGATTATCGTGGCCTTTGTGGTGTTGGTCAAAGTATTTGGTTTATTGTTTGGATATTTTATTAAGAGGTTTAATAATAGATGTGTCAATGAAGGCAAGGGATTGAGGTTGAGGAGTTACGAAATAATGTCAGCACGACAGATGTGGGTGAATATCATCAGAGCATTGAGGTGGTTGCATTTCGCTATTTTGGTAATATTATTTGGGGTGGCTATTAATCTTATTTTCAGCTTGTTTCCATCTACGGAGTATATTGCTTTCACAGCACTTAATTGGATAAAAATCCCATTAAATGAGTTGTTGAATTCTTTATATGGATATTTGCCCAAGTTATTAAGAATAGTAGTCATTCTCTTTGTAAGTAGATATATAGATAAATTACTAAAATTCTTATCATTGGAAATACAGAGAGGGGTATTGTCTATTAAGGGATTCCATACGGAGTGGGCGGTTCCTACCTATCAATTACTTAGGATATGTCTCATTGCCTTTACTATTATTATGGTATTTCCATATCTACCAGGTGCCGATACAAGTGCCTTCCGAGGAATTTCGGTATTCTTTGGGGTACTTATTTCCTTGGGGTCATCTTCCACGATTGCTAATACGATTGCAGGTTTTATTATTACTTATATGCGTCCGTTTAAATTGGGAGATTGGATAAAAATGAACGATGTGGTAGGAGAGGTAATAGAGAAGACAGCTCTCGTTACAAGGATTAGGACTTATAATAATGAGGAAATAACATTACCAAACTCAATGATTTTGGCGAATAAAACGATTAATTATTCCTCTTCGGAAAAGGGATTGGTGCTGAGTGTGGATGTTCGTATAAATTATGAAGTGCCATTCACAACAGTTAATTACCTAATGATAAAAGCAGCTTTGGAGACGATAGGGGTTGAAAAAATACCAAGACCATATGTATTGAAGACTTCTATTAATGAGACGAGTGTAACCTATCAACTCAATGCCTATACGATGCAGGCAGATAGAATGTATTTCATTACTTCGGATTTGAATGAAAATATCCTTAGAGTGTTCAAAGAAGATGGTGTTGATTTATATAGCCCTGCTTTTTTCCCTTTACCAAAAAAATAACTACAAAAACGAGTTCAGTATTCTGAACTCGTTTTTATTAATATTATCTATTTTTAATGAATCTCTTGTTAATGGAATTTCCATTCTTATGAGAAAGTGATAGAAGATAAACACCTCCTTTTAATGAGTGAATATCAATAGGATTTTGAGTGAAATCCCCTGATTGAATAATTTTTCCCGATGCATCAATAATTTTGTAGGTGGTAATATCCCTCACGTTATTGATGTATAGTTTATCTGACGCAGGATTCGGGTAGATGTTAATTTCTCCATTCTTTGCAGAATGTTCATTGGTACTTAGTTTGTCTTTCACGACAAGTGCATAATCTTCAATCTCACCATCAGGAGCTGAGCAAGCGGATACAGGCTTATTATGAGAGGTGAGAGCAAGTCTCAATCGATA
>CAKAOY010000088.1 GCA_916710115.1 uncultured Bergeyella sp. | reverse complement strand
TACATTTGTTAATTATTCGGAATATCAACTGCCGTGGGAGGCTTTAGTTTATATTTCTAATGACAAACAGACGCAGAATTACACCTACCGCCAATTGACAAATAAAGATGCAGGACGAAGTGTTTTTGGACAGATAAATTACGACTTTGATAAAAAATATTTCCTCTCCGCTACTCTCCGCCGAGATGAGAGTTCGGCCTTCGGAAAAGATGTCAATGCAGCCTATAATGGTGCTATTGGGGTATCTTGGGTGATATCTAAAGAGAAATTTATGCAAAATCAAGAGGTATTTTCATTCCTTAGAATGAGAACATCTTGGGGGATGACGGGGAATTCTCGTATTGGGTCTTATCGTTCGTCGGGGTTGTATAATATCTATCAAAATGGGAATATCTATGGTGATCAATACGCTACACCTGATACCAGCTCGCCACCTGTTGGGAATCTTAGTTGGGAAAAAAATGAGAAGTATAATGTGGGCTTAGATTTTGATTTATTTAATGGTAAGGCAAGTTTTACCCTTGAAGCCTACAGAAATAATATCTCCGATATGATTGTTTCCCGCGATGCCGTCTGGGAGAGTGGTTATACAAATGCCGAAATCAATGGTGCTGAAATGTATAATCAGGGAATAGAGTTTTCTGCTAATGCAAAATGGTTTTCAGGAAAAAAATTCCGCTGGAATACAACCTTTAATATCGGTACAGTGAGTAATAAAATTACCGCAATGAAGGGCTTTGGAGAGTCTTATTCTATTGCAGCGTACGCCAGAGCACAAAAGATAGGTACGCCTACTTCTGCTATTTGGGGGTATCGCTATTTAGGTGTGAATCCCACTACGGGAAGATATCAATACTTAGTAAATGGTGATGTGCGAGAGGAAACTTTTACTTCTAAATCATCTGAATATGAGATTATTGGTGATACCCAGCCAAATGCTATCGGAGGACTTCGTAATGTGATAGGCTATAAAAATTTTAATTTAAGTTTTAACCTGACTTTTGAAATCGGCGGTGATGAATTGCTCTCTAATGAGTATATTGATAAGTTTAATATCTTACTAAATAGGAATACAAGTGTCAATGCTTTAGATTATTGGTCTTCTGCCAATTCTAATGCTGATATCCATAAACCAGATAGAGTTGTACCGAAAAGTAATACTTCTAAATATGTTTATGACAAAACAAATATCAAACTAAGAAATATAAACCTTAGTTACAAATTACCGCTTAAAAAGGAGAAAAGCTCATTTCTGAAAGATGCTAATATCTTTGTTGATATTACGAATGTCTTATATTGGTATAAAGAAACATCGCCAATAGGGCGTAACGGAATACGAGAAATGAGATATCTATATCCAGAGATGAGAACTTGGAGTATCGGTTTTAGAGTAGGATTTTAAATGAATAAAAAATGAAAAAAATAATAATATCAATCTTGGTTTTAGCAAGTATATCTTGTTCAGATTTTCTTACAAGAGAACCCGTTGAGCAAGTGTCCATTAACCAACAATTAAGCACCAAAAAAGGCGTTATCGATGCTCTTAATGGAGCGTATATCAGCCTAAGGGGACTTCTCTTGGCAGATGCCGATTTTTTGGTGTATGCTGATTTACTTAGTGGTAATTTAGGGATAACTCCCAATAATTCAGGGAATTTGGTAGTTCCAAACTCAGTCCAAAACATCTATTCATTTAATGATAATAGCAATAGTAGTGATTTGTCTAATTTTTATCAAAATTCGTATGCTATTATAAATAATCTAAATTTAATTTTGGAGAAAGTAGATGACTTGCAAGATGCTACTGATTCTGAAAAAAAACAAATCAAGGCAGAGTCTCTGGCGATGAGAGCTTATATACATTTTCAGTTGGCGAAAATGTATTCTCAAAACTATACCTATACTCCTGATGCATCCCATTTGGGAATTGTGTATAATACCCATTCTCTGAAAGTTGGGATAGATTATCCTACCAGACAAACAGCTAAATCTACCTTTGATTTGTTGGAAAATGATATTCTCACAGCAATTGGTCTTTATCAAAATAAGAAGGCTATTCCTTCGGGAGAAGATAAAAATTATATTTCTAAAAATGTAGCTAAGGCCATAGCAGCGGATATTTTTCTATGGGAAAACGATTGGAAAAAGGCATATGAATATAGTAATCAGGTGATTAATGAGTCGGGGCTTATTCTTTCAGATTTGTCTAATTTGGATAATTGGGCAACCTCAGAAATGCTATTTGAGTTGCCAAATACCATTAATAATGACTCTCCTGTATCGGCGATTTATACTCAGATGGGAGTCTCTCGCCCGAATTATACCCTCTCAAATGACTTGTATAGCAAGTTTGATTCCACAGATAAAAGATTAACATTACTTAGTGTAAGGACTTATAAAACTGCGGGATATACCACAAATCCTTCGTATAGATTTACAAAAAAGTATGTAGGAAATTTAAATAATGCTATATACCGACTTTCCGAAATGTATTTTATCCGAGCTGAGGCAAATCTTAAATTAGCAAAAAATATCGACGCCTTAGCAGATGTTAATATTATTCGTGCTAGAGCAGGCTTATCTAATCTTACGAATGTGAGCATTGATGATATTTTATTAGAAAAAAGAAAAGAATTCGTTTTTGAAAATAAATATTTCTTTGATTTGATGAGAAATCATAAGAATATAGAGCGAAAAAATTGCTTGTCGGAGGTTTGTAATATCACTTATCCAAATGATAAATTTGTGTTGCCATTGCCTAACAGAACAATAGAGGTAAATGTTAATCTCAAACAAAATCCAAGTTATTAATAAAAAAATCCTTAGTGAGACGACTCATTGAGTTTTTTTTGATTGAGCAAAATCCCCGAAAATGAAAATATTTGTTATATTTGTATTAAACTACGATAAAAATGATAAATGCTTTCAATGTACGGGTTTATGCCCTTTGTATCAATCAAAAAAAAGAATTATTGACACTCCACGAAGAATATGTTGGGGAATATCTAACAAAATTGCCAGGTGGGGGCTTGGAGTATGGTGAGGGAACTATAGAATGTCTCCGAAGAGAATTGGCAGAAGAACTTAATTTGAATATTAAATCTGCTACTCATTTCTATACTCAAGAGGATTTTGTAGAGTCTAAATTTAGAGAAAACGAACAGCTCATCACCATATACTATAAGGTGGAAATGGAAAACGAGGAAGATTTGGTGGCTCTTGACCCTTGTATAGAGCGTGTTGAATGGTATCCTATAGGAGGTGAAAATCCGTTTAATCTTCCTGTGGATAGGTTGGTATATGAAAAACTTTTGATAGATGAATAAAAATACCCTAAATAACTTAGGGTATTTTTATTGTTTTATGATTTGGATAGTTTTCTGTGAATTGTTGCTTAGGGAATATCTTAAGAGGTATTTCCCAGATTTTAGTCGGTCTAATCTTACCTCTGTCGATTCGGCGTTTATTATAAATTCTGCAACCTGAACCCCCAAAATAGAATAAATAGAAACTGATTTTATTTTTAATGAATTATCTTTAACCTTTAAAAGAAGAAAATCTTTTGCGGGGTTAGGATAGGCAATAATGACATTATCATCCTTCGATGCTCCAAAACCAAAACTCGTTTGGGCACTTACATTAGAATAAATTACCATCAAAAAAAACAAAAGTAATAGTTTTTTCATTATATTATAGAAGTTATTAGATATTTTATATTGCAAAATTATAAATAAACCATATAATAAACAAGGGTAAATAAAAAATAATTATGTATTTTTGTAATCAAATAAAATCAATTATATTAAAATGATTATATTCTCAAGAAATAGAAGGTTGAGGACTAAAGAAAGCCTCAGAAATTTAGTTCAAGAAATGGTGCTAACGACTAATGATTTTGTAATGCCGATGTTCGTAATGGAAGGCGAAAACAAAATAGAATCAATCCCCTCAATGCCAGGTATATATAGGAGAAGTATAGACCTAACGGTGAAGGAGTGTAAAGAACTTTATTCATTAGGTATTAAGGCTGTGAATCTCTATATGAAAGTGTCTGAAAAGCTAAAAGATAACGAAGGGAAAGAGGCTTGGAATGGAAATGGATTAATGCAAAATACCATCAAAGCCATTAAAGATAGCATCCCAGAAATGGTGATAATGCCAGATGTAGCACTTGACCCATATTCTATCTACGGACACGATGGTATTATTACAAATGGACAGATAGATAATGATGCTACTAACGAAGCTCTTGCTAAAATGGCAGTGTCCCACGCCGAGGCAGGTGCTGATATTGTAGCACCGAGTGATATGATGGATGCACGAGTTTCCGTTATCCGTAAGGCATTGGAAGAGAATGGATTCCACAATGTGGGGATTCTTAGTTACTCGGCTAAGTATGCGAGTTCTTTTTATGGACCTTTCCGAAGTGCATTAGATTCTGCTCCGAAAGCTGATATGGAAATTCCAAAAGATAAAAAGACATATCAAATGGATTTTCATAATTCTCGTGAGGCACTTAATGAAGTTCTGAAAGATGTTGATGAGGGAGCTGATATTATAATGATAAAACCAGGTATGCCATATTTGGATATAGTTTCGCAAGTTCGTCAGGTAATAGACCTACCAATAGCTGTGTATAATGTAAGTGGTGAATATGCTATGCTGAAGGCAGCAGCCCAAAACGGTTGGTTGGATAATGATAAGGCCATCATAGAGAGCTTGACTTGTATCAAGAGAGCAGGTGCCGATATGATTTTTACTTATGCTGCGAAAGAAGCATCTATTTTGTTAAATCGGTAATAAAATGATAAAATAAAAATAGCCATTATTTATAATGGCTATTTTCTGTATTTTGATGAAAATTTGTTTAAAGAGTATTTAGGTATGCCTTCCAGCCCTTTGTTCTGTATTCTAAGGCAGATTGTTCAGGGGTGTCAGATTTGTAAATCCCTCTTCCTACGATAATGAAATCTGTGTGCAACTTATTGAAAACAAACTCTGGTGTGTTGTATTGTTGTCCTTTGTTATCTCCCGAATCAGCGAGATTAATTCCTGGTGTGAAGAGTAATAGGTCGTCAGAAATAGGTTTTTGAGATACTCCACCAATTACATTTGGATGGCTTTTAGCTATTTGTAGAGCTTCTTCAAAATAATGATTATCGGTAAGGGTTCCCTTAGACGACATACTAAGAATGGCAATCACTCCTGAATTTAGGAAAAAATCCAACGATTGACTACCGCCAATTACCTGCGAAGTGATGAGGTCTGCCCAAGAAGATATTTTGTATATTCCGTGAGAATATTGCATCTCCTGAGTGCTACCTATGTCAGCGAATTTTCGGTCTTCCATTATTAGGAAGTTGTGTTTTTTAGCAATTTCTTTTAGTGGTAAAATAGTTTTCTCAAAATCAAAATCGTTAATAATATCCATATGTGTTTTGAGAGCTACAATATGTGGTCCCACAGAATCAGCTAATTTTAGTAGTTCACCGGTGGTGATTACATCTGCAGAGGCAATTAGATTAGATTTTTTAGCAATGGAGATTTCAAGTAGTTTTTTTACAGAAAGATGCTTGGCATCTGCTAATTTTTGTTCGTATGATAGGCGTTTTTTCTCCTCAAAATGCACCTCATTT
>CAKAOY010000087.1 GCA_916710115.1 uncultured Bergeyella sp. | reverse complement strand
AATAGTAGGTTCTATCTCCCGTAGTGTTTGCATTGTTAGTTCCTCCATTAGAAGATACAATCTTAAACCACTCACTACGCTTAATATTTTTTGTCCCCTCAAATAGAAGATGTTCAAAGAAGTGAGCAAAACCAGTTCTTCCATTGGCCTCATCTTTCGCACCAGCGTGATACATTACAGAAGTAGTAACGATCGGTGCAGAGTTATCTCTGTGTAGAATTACATGTAAGCCATTGGGTAAATTGTATTCTTCGAAATTGATGTGCTGAGCATTAGCTACTATTCCAAATAGTGCTGCCGCGGCGATTGATAGAAATTTCCTTCTCATTTTTAATAAAAATTTTATGTCTTGCTAAGTTAGTAATAAATTTTGATATATTGTTACAATACAGATATCTATATATTGCCTCAGTATAGCTGTTTGTTTACAATTGTTTGATTATCAGTAATAAAAAAAAATCAGTTTAATATTTGGTTTTATTTTTCCTGTTAAATATTGATTAAAAAAAATATGATGAATTATAAATTATTGAAAATCAGCTTATTGTTGTTTTTTTGTGGAAAACTATTTTTCTTTTTAATTTAAGCAGTTTTTTGTTAATATACAACTTTTAAAATAATTTTTTAATTTATAATTTTGCCCCATCAAAATAGAATATATCCATCGCTTTCTGATGGCAAAATATTCGTAATTATAGATACTTTTTTAATACCAAAAGTCATCACTTTGAAAATTTATAAAACTTAAACATATTATGGGAATTTTTGATAAAAGATTGAACTACAAACCATTCGAGTACCCTGAAATTTTACAATTCGTGGATTCTATGAACCAGACTTTTTGGGTTCATAAAGAAGTGGAATTTACTGCTGATATTCAAGATTTTAAATCCAATCTTTCTGAAAAAGAGAAAGAAGTTGTGAAGAGAAGTTTGCTGAGTATAGCACAGGTAGAAGTAGCCGTGAAGACTTTTTGGGGGGACTTATACAAATATCTACCAAAACCCGAATTTAATGGATTAGGGGCAACTTTCTCCGAATCTGAATTCAGACACTCCGAGGCCTATTCTAGATTATTGGAAGTATTGGGCTATAATAACGAGTTTGAGGGGCTTATGGAAGTTCCGATATTCAAGAAAAAATTAGAATTATTTGAAAAGCATTTCGGTAAGGATATTTCATTTGTTCAGAAATTGTTATTCTTCGTAATCGTAATAGAAAATACTTCATTATTTTCGCAATTTGCTAATATCTTATCTTTTACAAGATTTAAAGGATATATGAAGAATACAGCAAATATTATTGCTTGGACGAGTGTAGATGAACAGACACACGCTAATGCAGGGGTGTATATTTTAAATAAAATTTTTGAAGAATATCCAGAGGAAAGATACTCACAAGAGCATTTGGAAGAAGTAATTAAGGATTATGTAGCATATGAATCTGAGTTACTGGACTGGATTTACGAAAAAGGACAATTAAGTTTCTACACAAAAGAGGATATGCTCAATTTTATGAAATATAGAGTAGATACAGCAATTACTCATCTTAATTACAACAAAATATACAATATCACAGGTGAGCAGTATAGTACAATGAAATGGTTTGATGAAGATGTATTTGCTAATGAGTTGGACGATTTTTTTGCAAAAAGACCTACTGCCTATACAAAACATGACAAGAGTATCACCGAAAATGATTTGTTTTAGTAGAAGACTATTTATAAATAACAATAAAATATAAAATAAAATGACACCATCTATTTTAAAGGAAATTGACGAAAATCACACGGAGGACTTCCGTTGGGGTGAGCATCTGTATATGGGTATGGCTCTCGTAAATGGGCATAGAGTCTGTATATCAGTAGCTTATAAGATGGAATACTGTATCAAAAAAGCTCTCCAATTTTTGGAAAACGACTCTGCTGTTACTTTCACACACATTAATAAATATAAAATAGGTGCTGTTGAACCTTGTGCAAGATTTAATCTTGATGAGGAGTAAAATCCAAAAGCAGTCTTCGTAATAATTTTAATTAAAAATCTTAATTCAGAGAGAGGAAATATTTCCTCCTCATAAATGTAATTTAAAATAATGGAAGAAAATATACAAAATATTTGGTGGCTAAATGAGGAATCCGAACAAATGCTCAATAGAGGATACCTTCTAAAAGGAGAGACCGTAGTAGGGGCAATTGAGAGAATCACCTCCGCAGCAGCCAAAAGATTAGGAAAGCCAGAGTTACAATCGGCCTTTAAGGAAATGATTACGAAAGGCTGGATATCTTTCTCATCGCCTGTTTGGGCAAATATGGGAACTCAACGAGGTTTGCCTATCTCTTGTTTTAATGTGCATATACCTGATAGTATAGAGGGAATTACCGGAAAGCTCGGAGAGGTTATTATGCAAACCAAAATTGGTGGAGGCACATCAGGATATTTTGGGGAGCTCCGCCACAGAGGAACGGCCGTTACCGACAATGGTAAGTCTTCTGGTGCTGTGTCTTTTATGAAATTGTTTGATTCTGCAATGGATGTAGTATCCCAAGGTGGTGTTCGTCGTGGGGCCTTTGCAGCATACTTGGATATAGACCACGGAGATATAGAAGAATTTTTGTCTATAAAGGATATTGGTTCTCCAATACAAAATCTATTTACAGGTGTTTGTGTGCCAGATTATTGGTTACAAGATATGATAGATGGCGATATGGAAAAAAGAAAAATTTGGGCAAGAATTTTGGAGAGCCGTCAGCAAAAAGGGTTACCTTACATATTCTTTACGGATAATGTAAATAGAAATAAACCACAGGTCTATAAAGACAAGGGGTTGATGATTAATGCAAGTAATCTTTGCTCTGAAATTATGTTACCTTCCACAGAAAAAGAATCTTTCATTTGCTGTCTTTCATCTATGAATTTAGAATTATATGATGAATGGAAAGATACCGATGCTGTGAAGTTAGCAATCTATTTCCTTGATGCTGTTTTATCTGAATTTATTGAAAAGACAGAGGGAAATTTCTATCTGACATCGGCTCGTAATTTTGCAATTAAACACAGAGCCTTAGGGCTTGGGGTGTTAGGCTATCATTCTTATTTACAAAGAAATATGATTCCTTTTGAGAGTTTTGAAGCTACTCAATTCAATGCCAAAGCCTTTAAACAAATAAAAGAACAGGCAGAATCTGCATCGCGAGAGTTAGCGAGTATCTATGGCGAACCAGAAATAATGAAGGGTTACGGAATGAGAAATGCTACATTATTGGCCATTGCTCCAACTACTTCAAGTTCAGCAATTTTAGGACAGACTTCCCCAGGTATTGAGCCGTTTTCGTCCAACTATTACAAGGCAGGCTTAGCGAAAGGTAATTTTATTAGAAAAAATAAATATCTATCCAAACTATTAGCAGAAAAAGATATTGATAATGAAGAAACTTGGAGAAGCATAATGCTCAACCACGGTTCTGTACAACATTTAGAAGAACTTACCCCACACGAAAAGGCGGTATTTAAGACATTTAAGGAAATATCTCCGATGGAAATAGTAAGCCAAGCAGCACAAAGACAGAAGTATGTAGATCAAGCACAATCTTTGAACTTGCAAATACCTTCTACAATGCCTGTAAAAGATGTTAATTTTGTAATCTTAGAGGCTTGGAAGAAAGGTGTGAAGACATTGTATTACCAGAGAAGTTCCTCTGTATCAAAGGAATTGATGGTTAATTTCGTAAATTGTTCGAGTTGTGAGGCGTAGGATAAATAAAAAAGAGAGAATCTATATTCTCTCTTTTTTATTGAAAATAAATCAAATTATTTCATATCATACATAATTAAGGCCGTCATTAATTTAGGCTCAATTAAAGTACATTTAGGAGGCATTTTTATTTCGTTTTCAGAGATTTTTACTAAATCATTGAAAGTGATAGGATGCACAGCAATTGCCAATTTGTATTCTCCTGAATCTACTTTTTCTTTAAGATTTAGGATACCTTCAATGTCAGATGTTCCTTTAAGATAATCAATCATATCACTAGTGGATTCCAATTCTATACCAAGAATATCATTAAAGATATATTTCTCTACAAAGAAGTGGTCTAGATCATTTTCTAAATGTTGTTTCCTTAAATCGTGCTTTACATGGAGACTATAAAATTTACCATCAATATAAATACTCATATGGAATTTTTGCGATGGAAAATAAGGTACATCACCTTTTTCGTGGATTGTGAAATTCTTTTCTAATCTTTTCAAAAATTCTTCTGTAGATAGATTGTTGATATGCTTCACTAATCTATTATAGTCATTTATTCTAATAGATTCTTTTGATACTATGTAGGAATATACAAAGTTATGAGGGTCGTTACCTATGCTTGTTTTTTTGTTTTTTTCGGCAATTTTTTCGGCATTGAGGGCGACAGACCCTATTCTATGATGTCCATCTGCAATATAGAATGTATCGACTTGTTCTAATGCTTCTTTAATTTGTTGCATTTTTAAGCGATTGTCTATTCTCCAAACTTTATGCTGAAACCCATTGTCCTCCACAAATTTTATGACAGGCACATTGTTAATCTCTTGGTTCATAATGAGTTCCAATTTAGGACTCGTTCTATATGTCAGTAGAACTGGTTCTGCTTGGAAATTCACTTTTTCAAGATACTTAGTGAGTTTTTCTTTTTTTTCCTTTATGGTAGCCTCATGGCGTTTTATTTTTCCATTGTTATATTCATCAATACAAGCAAGCCCAAGGAACCCACGATAGGTAACATTATCGGGCGTTGTTTGTTGATATAGATAATAGCAATATTCGTCTTGTACCAATTTATGATTATTCAGAGCTTCCTCAAAATTATTACGAATAGTTCGGTAATTTCTTGTTAAATTTTGAGATTTACTAAGAATAAATGGCTTTATCATTTTCACATAAGAATCTTTTACTGCTTTTTTTACGAGTTCTTCTTCTGTGAAATTATTGATAGAACGAGTTGGAAAAATATCTAAAATATCCGAATGAGGTCTAATTCCTCGGAAAGGCTTAAATATAGGCATATAATTGATTTCAAGTTAATTATCCTAAAATTATTGGTTAAGCTTTATCAATTGTTCTGCAAGTTCTATACCAATTTTTTCTTGTGCATCTACCGTATTTCCAGCTAAGTGTGGAGATAGAGATAAGGCAGGATTCATCAGTAATTTAGTCTCTGGGGTAGGTTCGTTTTCAAAAACATCAAGACCAGCGCCAGCTACTATACCGTTTTCAATGAATTCTAACAAGGCATTTTCGTTGATTACCCCTCCGCGAGCGGTATTAATGATAAATACTCCTTTTTTCATTTTTTCAAATTGAGGGGTATCTATAAGATAGCCATTCGTTTTAGGAGTGTTAATACTGATAAAATCTACACTTGGTAAAAACTCATCCCAATTATTGGTAGGAGTGATGCTAAAATCTACCTTTTGTCCATCGTAGAAATTAAGGGAAATAGTTCTGGTATCTGTAAGTAAGTCAAATACTTTCACGCTCATTCCCAGTGATATAGCAATTTTTGCAACTTCTCTACCTATACCTCCGAATCCAACAATCCCCATTGTTTTCCCTTGTAGTTCATAGGCTTTGGAATAGGCTTTTTTCAATCCTGAAAAGTTAG
>CAKAOY010000086.1 GCA_916710115.1 uncultured Bergeyella sp. | reverse complement strand
TACACCCCTAACGATTCGGAATCGTTATACGGAATACCATTGATAGTAACATTCGTTCTCTGCAAGTCATTACCACGAATAAACAGAGCCGTTGCCCCAAATCCCGTACCATCTTCGGAATAGGATACTACATTAGGTAGGCTCGTAAGCAACATAGGCATCTGCTGCCCAAAGTTCTTTTTCTTAATCTCGTTTTTAGAAAGATTAGAGAATGTTACAGGAAGTGTTTCCTTTGCACGAATAGCATTAATGAGCACCTCATCTATCACTCGTGTGGAGTCCTTTTTCTGTTGTGCCACAGCGGTAGTCATCACCAATGCGGACGCCATAAAAAATACTTTTTTCATTACAAAAATGATTTTTTTGTAAAATAAAAAGAGGCTATTATTTTATGTGATTATTACTAAAATGTGTATCACCCAAAATACAACATTTCACTTAATTATCTGTGGCAGAACGCCTAAAATCCTTTGACTGCATTACCAGTCTAAGTTCTATGGGTATAATCTCAGCCTTAATTAGGGCACCCCTTTTGAGACTTAGCAAAGGTATATACTTTTTTTCATCTACACAATTTTTTTACCTCATTTTTTTATAATTCTATTTAACACCTACTAAATACCATAATATTTCATTATTTTTGCAATAAATTACGAATAAAAATCAAATGAAAGGAATTGATACCATTGGGGTATTAGCATATCTTGTTTTATGTATTTTTGCTATTCTCAATATTTATAGTGTAGATGAAGGACTTGGCACTAAACAATTTATATTTTTTGTACTATCGCTGATACTATGGGGTGTGATTTTTGCTATTAGATATAAGTTTTTTGAAAATTTTGCTCCGATATTTTACCTCGGAGGCGTTCTTCTTCTTTTAGGACTTTTTCCTTTTGGTAAAGAGATTTTGGGGCAAAAAAACTGGTACAAAATAGGGTCTTTTACAATGCAACCCGTAGAGTTTATGAAAATTGGCACTGCTCTGATGCTGGCAAATTTCGTATCCAATGGTAGTTTTACACCTACGAATTCCAATATCTTCAAAGCCCTGATTATCATTGGGATACCTGCAACTATCGTATTAGCAATTCCTGATGTGGGGTCTCTGTTGGTATTTTTTGCATTCGCTATTGCTCTATACCGAGAGGGACTTAATGGGCGATTTTTTACCACTATTGGTGTTTTTACAATTATTTTTTTAATATCTATTTATTTAGTTGTCAATAATATAAATCCATTATACGAGATTATAGCGATAGTACTCATCAGTATATTTATTATTACTAAAAATTTCAGGACTTTAATAAAAAACATCCCAATTCTTGGAGGAATTGTGGTCATCACTATTTTCCTTTCGGGGTTTGTTTTTTTTACTCCAAAAATATTAGAAAAACTTCCTAAACACCAACGAGAACGAGTAATGGTACTGTATGAGGGCGAGATGAAATATCGCAATACCTCAGGGTACAATTTACTCTACTCCAAAACGGCTATTGGCTCTGGAAATATCTTCGGAAAGGGCTACCATGAGGGTTCCGTAACACGTGGAAAATTCGTCCCAGAGCAAGAAACCGACTATATTTTTTGTACCGTGGGGGAAGAATGGGGCTTCGTGGGAAGCACCGCTCTGATACTACTATATGCCTTCTATATTGGGCGAATTTATTATCTTTCCGAGAAACAAAAATCCATATTCAATCGTATTTTTGGATATAGTTTTGCATCTATTCTACTGATGCACTTTGGCATTAATATCGGTATGGTAATAGGACTATTTCCTACGGTAGGAATACCACTACCCTATTTCTCATACGGAGGAAGTTCCTTAGTAGCGTTTTCTATAATGACAGCTATCTTCTTCAAACTGGATTATACCGATAGAAACGCCTTAGTATAAGGTGGTTAAAAATCTTTTTATATATCTTCATTAAAATATCTAATATCTTTTTCTTACCTTTGCATCGATTTAAATTAAAAAAGATAATTGAAATATGAGTTGTGGATGTGGTTCATCTAAAAACTCCAACCATAGTTGTGGCTCCAAATCTGCCAATGGCTGTTCAAGTGTGGATACTTGTGCAAATAGTTATAAATTAAGTGTATTTGATTGGTTATCTGGTTTTCATCAGCCCAATCAGGACAGAAGTAAGGATATAGTAGAAGTTAGATTTAAGAATGATAGAAAGCACTTTTTCAAAAATCCGAACAATCTTCCATTGCACATTGGGAGCATAGTGGTTGTAGAGTGTAGCTCGGGGCACGACGTAGGCGTCGTAAGCCTTACTGGGGAGTTGGTAAAAATCCAAATGAAAAAGAAAAAAGCCTCAGAAGAACAAACTTTAAATATATATAGACTTGCAAATCAGCGAGATATTGATGCGTGGGCTGAATACAGAGCCAAAGAAGAAGCCATAAAAAAAGAGGCTAGAAAATTGGCTCAGTTCCACAAATTAGCAATGAAAATCACCGATGTAGAGTACCAAGGAGATGGTGGAAAGGTTACTTTCTACTACATCGCTGATGGTCGTGTGGATTTCAGACAACTGATAAAAGACTATGCCATTACCTTCAAAACGAAAATCGATATGAAACAAATCGGTTTTCGCCAAGAGGCTGCCAAAGTAGGAGGTATCGGCCCTTGCGGACGCGAATTGTGTTGCTCTACTTGGCTCACAGACTTCCGCTCTGTAAATACAAATGTCGCTCGTTATCAACAATTAAGCATTAATCCACAAAAATTAGCTGGACAATGTGGAAAGCTGAAATGTTGCCTCAATTTTGAATTAGATTCCTACCTTGATGCTTTGTCTTTTTTTCCACCAACAAATTCTACCCTTGACACAGAAAAAGGTAAAGCATTCTGTATCAAAATAGATGTTTTCAAGAAAAAAATGTGGTTTGCCTATGTAGAAAATTCTATGACTTGGTACGATTTGGATATTAACAAAGTAAAAAAAGAGCTTTCTAATAACAATAAAGGGCTGAAATCTCCGTCCTTAGAGGAACTATCTGGATTAGAGGCTTCTACTGCTGGATTCAAACCAAGTGCAGACCTCATACAAGAGAATAGTGTTGATAGGTTTATGAAAAAGAAAAAAACTAACAACAAAAAACAAGAAAAGGAGACCTCTACACCACAGCCCAACGCAAAAGAAAGCAAACAACAAACAAATAACGAAGGTAAAAAAACAAACAAAAACTATCATCCCTCTAACCAAAAAAGAAAGCGAGTAAATAACAAAAAACCTAACAATAATGGTAATAAACCCAATAATCAATAATATACTCAGCATAAAAATGACTAAACTTCTCTACTTTTTGGGATTAACTCTGTTATTGATAGGCTGTTCTGACGAAAATATAAAAATCAACCCTATCAATGGAGTTTGGGATAAAAATAACACTCAAAAATTTGAGATAAAAATCAATAACTACCAAACACCAAAAAAATTGATATTCGTGGTGAGGAACAACAACGAGTATCCATACGCCAACCTTCGGGTATTTGCCACAATAAAAGATGCAAAAAAGAAAAACAAAAAAAATAAAATGGACACCTTAAACTATATCCTCGCAGAACCCAACGGGATGTGGCTTGGAAAGGGGTTTGGTGAAACAAAAGAGATTCTTTTTCAGTATAAAAAAGGATATAAATTCCCAAAAAATGGGATATACACTATTGAAGTACAACACGCAATGAGAGATTCCCACCTTAAAGGTATAGAAGATTTTGGAATAAAAATAGAATAATTCTCCACTAAAATTCTTAAAAATTGTTTAATTTTATAGGTTATAGTAATCTAATATTTTATCTACGATAACTTGGGCTAATTTTTCTTTACTCTGAATCGTCCAACCTGCAATATGAGGTGTAAGAATCACCTTATCAGAGGTGAGGAGGTATTTCAGTGCATTATTATCTATCTTAGTGATATTTTCAAATGAAGATTTCTCATATTCTATCACATCAAGGGCTGCTCCTTCTATTTTACCTATTTTCAAGGCTTCTACTACCGCTTCCGTTTTCACATTTTTACCTCTTGAAGTATTGATAAGATAGAACTTTTTCCTCATTTTATCAATAAATTTTTCATCTATTAAATAATGGGTTTCCTCAGTGAAAGGAATGTGTAGGCTAACGATATCTGCCTCATATTGCAATTCTTCCAAGCTCACTTGTATTGCATATTCGTCGGACAAATTCGGCAATATGTCGTAAAAAATTACCTTACACCCAAATCCAGAGAACCTCTTAGCAGTGGCTTTACCCATATTTCCATAGCCTATCAGCCCAATGGTCTTTCCATAAAGTTCATTACCTCGGTTTTCTTCTCTCAACCAAATACCATTTTTAACCTCATTAGATGCTATGAATAGTCGATTCATTAGGACTAAAAGCATTCCCAAACTATGCTCTGCTACGGCATCTCGATTCCCTTCGGGGGAGTTTATCAATTTAATACCTCTTTTTTTGGCTTCGGAAGTATCTATATTTTCCATTCCTGCTCCAACCCGAGCTATAAATTTTAGATTCGTAGCCATAGATAAGAAATTTGCATCTATAGGAATTCTACTCCTAATAATGATACCTTCATAATTTTCTATTTTATCTAAAATTTGGTCGTAGGTAGATGTATGGTCTTCCTCAATCACAAAGCCTTTTGCAGTGAGTTGCTCGACTATTAGTGGATGATTTTTATCAATCTGTAATATTTTCATTATCAATGATATACATTTAATCTTCTATTCTTTCTGTACCTTGCTGGATTCCGTGTTGTATTTTATCTAAGATAAAATCTTTCTTCCATAAACCAACTATCAAAAGTCCCACAAGGGGAATAATCATCAAAAACAGCCATAATATCATACGATTCCAAAAATTATTCTCCTTATTTTTCTCGTGATATTTCGCTTCAATGTTAATTTTTTCCAGACCAAAAAAATCAGGAATGGCACTCTCTATTCTTTCTCCTGAAAAATTAAGTTTATCCTCGAAATGAGTAAAGGTACCGATTTGGTCTAACCTCAATGGTAGATGATTTTTGACTTTCACGAGCCACTCTTCTGTATTTTGCTTAATATATTTTAGGGCAGAGTCTGTATCACAATCCGAATTTTGGGAGATGAATTTTGCCAGACCATTATCCTCTGTGGTCTCATCAAACTCAAAGCTGACTTTCTTAGCGGGTGGTAAAAGGTTATTATCTTCATTCATTTTGGCACTTGTATTCACCAAGATGAACACTCCAAATCCTGCTACTTCTACCCTTTGGTGGGCAAGGAGATAATCTAAAATATATTTTGAAATCATATTGCAAAGATAATCATTTTCAACAAAAAAACTCCCACAACGGAGAGGCCAAGGCAACCGCATCAAATCTTTAGTAGCTTTTTGAGGTAGTCGATATTCAGGGTAGCTTTGAATAACCTATTGCGTTAGGATAATTTGTCTTTATGTCCAGAAACAATGGCTAAAGCAAACTTTCTCAACGTGTTTAGATTAGTTGCCGAATAATATTTACGCGCTCGACAAGCATCTTCCCTGAAAGTTACATCCAAATGCCAATGAAGCCGATTCTCAATCCCCCAATGACCTCGAATATATTGTCCAATTAATTGACAACTCAGGGGAAAACTGCTGATATAA